>JBGSJU010000029.1:0-1574 GCA_041741655.1 Rhodobacterales bacterium | reverse complement strand
GCCGTGTTGGCGCGCGGCGCGGCGCAGGGCGACGGGGCGGCGATGACCCGTCTGGCCATGCTGTATCTGGACGGCATCGGCGGTGCGGCGGACCCGGTTGCGGCCTTTACCCTGTTGCAAGAGGCGGTCAGCCTTGGGTCGCCCGATGGGGCCGTTGCATTGGCCGGCATGATGTCGGTCGAAGGCAATTATTGGTACAATCCCGTGCAGGGCATGGCCTATTGCGTCTGGGCGATGCGCACGGACCCGATGCTGAACGGGGCCTGCGACACCCTCGCCGCCCGCCTGACCACCGCGGACCGCGCTGCGGCCGAACAGTTGGCGGCGAGTTTCGGACCCTAATCCGTAAACCGCACCTTGCCGATATAGGGCAGGTTGCGGTTGCGCTGTGCGTAATCGATGCCGTAACCGACCACGAATTCATCGGGAATTTCAAACCCGATCCAGTCGGCCTTGAACGGGGCTTCGCGCCGCGACGGCTTGTCCAGCAGCGCGATGGTTTTCAACCGCCTTGGGCCGCGCGACCGCAGCAAGCCCGTGACATGATGCAACGTATGCCCGGTATCGACGATATCCTCGACCACCAGCACATCGCGGCCTTCGACCGGGGACCGCAGATCCTTCAGGATGCGCACCTCGCGCGAGCTTTCCATCGCGTTGCCATAAGATGACGCCTCCAGAAAATCGACCTCGACCGGCAGGTCCAGTTCGCGGACCAGATCCGCGATGAACACGAAGGACCCGCGCAGCAGGCCAACCACCACCAGCTTGTCGGTGCCCGCGAATTCGGCGGCGATTTCTGCCGCCAGCGCCTCGACCCGCGCGGCGATGGCCTTGGCGGAAATCATCTGATCTATGGCATAGGGTCGCTGTGGCATGGTTAGTGCTGGCTTTCGCTTGCAATCGGCGCCCCAATTTACGACATCCGGGTCCACTGTAAACGTGGAACACCATGACCACTCACTCCGAAACCCGTTTCCTGCCTTACAGCGCGCAGCAGATGTATGATCTGGTCGCCGATGTGGCATCCTATCCGCAATTCCTGCCCTGGACGGCGGCCGCGCGTATTCGGTCCGTCACGCCACTAGGCGACGGGCGGGACGAAATGCTGGCCGATCTGGTGATTTCCTTCAAGGTGTTCCGGGAGAAATTCGGCAGCCGTGTGGTTCTGGATCCGGCGCGATTGCATCTGGATACGGAATATCTGGATGGCCCGTTCCGTCACATGCGCAGCACCTGGGATTTCACGCCCAAGCCCGGCGGTTGCGAGGTGCGGTTCTTTGTCGATTTCGAATTCCGCAACGCGATCCTGCAAGGCGTGATCGGTCTGGTGTTCAACGAGGCGATGCAGCGCATCGTGCGGTCGTTCGAATCCCGCGCCGCCGTGCTTTACGCCGTCGCCTGATCGGCTAGGGTCTGGCGATCTTCAAGGAGACGCCCATGACCCTGACCACCCGGCTTGCCCAATTCGCCGTTGCGCCCCTTTCCGGGCATCAGGACGCGGCGCAGGTGCTGCGCCTGTCCCTGCTGGACTGGGTGGCCGTGGCGCGGGCCGGGCGCGATGAACCCGTCGC
>JBGSJU010000028.1:0-7228 GCA_041741655.1 Rhodobacterales bacterium | reverse complement strand
TCGGGCGCGTCGGCCCGCGCGGCGGAGGCCCGCCAAACCTCCAGCCCCACCGGCCAGCGCAGATCGAATTGTGCCGCCGTCAGGTCGGCCACCCGCATGTCACGGAAAATCACCGTATGCGGCCAGGCCGGGTCCGCGCCGCTGGGCAGCCAGACATCGGGCCCGACCTGCGTCAGGCGCGACAGGACATCGGCGGCATCGACAAATGGATAGCCGTCCAGCACCACCCGGTCGTCCGGCCCGAAACCGGCGATGATCTTATTGGCGCGACCGCGGGCGAGATAGACCTGATCGGCACCGCCACTCAGGTGGATGACATCGAAACCGGCCCCCGGCACGATCCGGTCATCGGCAGGCGTGTCAAACACCATACTGTCGCGCGGATCAAAGCCGCTGGTCCCTTGCCCCAAATGCAATTCGGTGCCCGGCATCAGGGCCCGCACCGTGATGCGCCGGATCACGAAGGCATTTTCCGGCGCCAGCACCCGGTCCAGTTCATCGGGTCGCGCCGGCAGGATGCCACCCCGCGCGGTGAACTGGTCATTCGCGATGAGGAACATCGGGTCGTTGACATCCGGCGGGGTCGTAACGCGATAGATCTCGGTCAGGCTGTCGCGGTCTTTACCAAAATAGAAGGTAATCGTGTCTGGCGTCCATAACGCGGCATAGACATGAAAATCGTCATAGATGCGCGCAGCGTGCTGGCGCAGCGCATCATGGCGTTGGGCAAAGGTGTGCACCTGTTGCTTGCCGCGCGCCTTGACCGTGGCGCGCCGGCCGTCGGGGGTGGCGGCGAACCGGTTTTCGATCGCGACGCTGTGGGTGGGCCGTTGATCGGCGTCCAGCGCATCGAACAGCACGGCTGTATTGAATTGATTGTCCTTTTTCGTGGGCTGGTCCAGACCCGCGCCATAGGCTTCCAGAATGTCGATCTCGGGCGGCCAGCCCAACCCGGCAAAGGTCAGCCAGAACGCCGGCCACCGCCCTTGCCCGCGCGGGATCCGGGCTTCGATCTCGAAATAGCCATAGGTCTGCGCCCAGGTGTGGGATGTGGTGATCTGCCCGGTGGCATAGCGGATCTGCCCCGCCTGCCCGCCCTGCCCAGTCATCTGCATGTAGCGCGACAGGGCCGGTTTTGCGGCCTCGGGCAACAGGACGCTGCGCAAGGCAAGGCCCTGATCGGTCAGGGCATGGACCGGAGGCAGGATGGCGTCCACCGCATCGCCAAGAATGCCGTGGTCCAGAAACACCGCCTCGGCGGCGTTGGTCATCAACCGGCCACGCCGCGGCAGCATGGACCACAGACCGGACCGCCCGTCGAACCGGTTCAACCCGGCGCGGAAATCCTCGTCGAGGATCGGCAGCGTGCGGGACAGGTCAGGCTCTGCCCGTCCTTGCGCCTGTTCTTGCGCCTGTTCTTGCGCCTGTCCTTGCGCCTGCCCCGCCATCGCGAACAGCACCGGCATCAGGCAGACCACGGCAGGCAGGCAGATCCTTGGGCAAATCTTGTGCATGCCATTTTGTACCCGCAGGCCGCGTCACTTTACAACCTAAAAAAGACTTGCCACAACGCCACGTTGTGTTGATATGGGGCAGAACTGGAATTTCATCGTCACAAACTTTTTCAGGGTCATGTCGGAGACCACCCACACAACGCGGTCTTTGGTCCGCAACGTTCGGGTTCTGGGCCGCCTGATCCCGGGCCAACCGGGCCATCGGCGGCCGAATTTGGCAGACCGTTTCACTCAGGGCACGAACCGCAATGTCGTACGAACTGGCCTTGAACGACCCGCCCGGCGGTACAGCCCGGGGCGGACCAGCCTTGGGTGATCCCGGCGGGGATGGCCCATCGACGGAACGGCAGGCGCATCGCCGGCTGTTGGCAAAGGTCGCATCGCTTGTCAGCGGTCGCGCCGGCGGCAATGTTCTGACACTGGCCTATACGATGCTGCTGGCGCGGATCACCTCGCCCGAGGAATTCGGTCTGGTCATGGCCGGTTTCGCCTGGACGATGCTTTTGTCCATCGGGCTGGCGTTGAATGTGGAATCCGGGTCGATCAAGTATCTGGTCCGCTATCAGCAGACCGGGGAACATGGGCGGGTCACCGGGTTTCTGCGGCTGAACCTGTTGATCGTGCTGGGTCTGACCGGTGCCGCGGCGCTGACGGGCCTGCTGGCATGGGCCACCGGGCGTGTCGATCTAACCGACCCGCACCTGCAAATCCTCGCCTTTGCGCTGCTGGCAGCGCCGGTTGTCGCGTTGACGCGGGTTTATGGGCGTCATGCAACGGCCTTGGGACAGGTGCTGCGTGGCGGTCTGCCGATCACCTTTGTCCGGCCGGCCGTGATCTCTGCGCTGCTGCTGGGACTGTGGGCCATGGGCCAACACCCAGAGGCGTGGCTGGTCATGCTGCTGTTTCTGCTTGCCTTTTTGGTCACGGCTTTGCTGCAGGCCTATCTGTTGCGGGACACCTTCCGCTTTGCGCGTCGGGCCCGCGCGGATTTCACCGATGCCGGTCAATGGCTGATGACCGGGGCCACCATGGCGCCACTGCTTTTGATGCGGGACAACCTGAAACACGTGGTCATCGCCAGTGCCGGGTTGACCTTGGGACTGGCCGATATCGGCTATGTCGGGCTGGGCTTTTCCATCATGAGCCTTGTGTATTTCAGCGTCAAAGCCGTTGATATCGCGCTCAGCGCACAATTGTCCGGCACCCTGCAAGCGCGGGGATCGGCCCCCGTGAACGATGCGCGGGTTCAGGAGACGCTGCAAAACGCCGCCCGGTTGAAACTGGTGGTCTTTTTGATCGGCATCGCCGGGGCTTTGGTATTCGGCACCTACGGGCTCGGCCTGTTCGGGCCACAGTATGCTGCAGCCTTTGTCCCGATGATGATCCTGATGCTGATCCCGGCGGCCGATGCGGTGTTCGGCGCCGCCCAGATCGCGTTGAATGTCACGGGCCGGCAAGGCGACGTGTTCTGGGCCGCCGGCATCAGTTCCATCATTCTGGTGGGCGCCGTGGCCTTGGGTGGCTGGGTGGGGGCCGCACCCGGTGCCGCCATCGGGGCCGCCATCAGCTATGCCGGACAGCAGATCCTGTTGTGGCACCTGTGCCGCAAGACGACCGGGATCGATACATCCATCCTTTGCCTGTGGCGGACCCCGCCGCGTTTGCCATGAAACCCCGCGCATGTCGGCCGCGCCTATCCGAACCCCGGCCAACAAAGGTCAATCGCATGTTTAAATTTTCAAGGATCAGGACATGAGTCTGGACCGCCCCACCCGGCTGCATCTGGATACGTCCGATCGGGATGTGCTTTTGCCAGATTTCAATCTGGGCGAGGTATTGCGGGGCCTGTCGCAGCAACTGATCCGGCGTTGGCATTGGCTTGCGGCATCGGTTGTCCTGTGTATTGCAATTGCCATCGTTTATGTTCTGACCGCCACGCCGATCTATACGGCGAATGGCTCTATTCTGATCGATCCCCGCATCGGCCGCAGCCCGGACAACCGGACGGACATGATGCCCGGGCTTCTGATATCCGATGCCTTGACTGTGGACAGCGAATTGCGGGTTCTGGTGTCACGCGAAGTGACCGCCCGCACCGTCCGCGCGCTGGACATGACGGACAGCGAAACGCGGCGCATGTCCTGGACCCAGTTGATTTCGAAATGGACCGGACTGTCCGGCACGCCAGCCACACAGGCGGAGTTGTCCGATGAAACTCTGGCCGAACGGCGCAACGAGGCGCAGCGGCGATCCTTTGTGCGCGGTTTGACCGTGGAACGCGCTGGCGACAGTTTCGTGCTGGATGTGTCCTACAAGGCGCCGGATGTCGCGTTCTCGGCGCTGGCCGTCAATACGCTGATGCAGGAATACCTGCGCCTGTCCGGTGAACAGCAGATTGCCCGGGCCGAACAGACCCGCGCCTGGCTATCCGACCGCATCCTTGATCTGGGCAATGCCGTCGAAACCGCCGAAACCGCCGTGGCAACCTATCGCAAACAGAACGCGCTTCTGGTGCCGGATGGGGCGCTGTTGCCGACCGAGGTTGCCCTGAATGCCGCAATTGCCGAGCGGGTGCAATTGCGCACGATGCTGGTGTCGGTCGATGTGCAGACGCGACAATTGGATGTCCAGATTGCGAACGGCAACGTGGACATGATCCAGATACCGCAGGAAGAACGCACTGCCGCCCTTGATGACTATCAGACCCGCTATTCCGACCTGCGCCGTGAAGAACTGGACTTGCTGCGGATATGGGACGAAACATCGCCACTGGTCCGGGACCTGCGCGGCAAGGTCGTGCAGATACGCGGACTCATTCTGAACGAATTCGCGGGCATCAAGGACCGGTTGATGGCGCGTGGCGAAAACCTGCGCCAGCAGATCGCGGCAACCGACACCGTGATTGCGGAATTGCAGGACCAGTATGGCGCCGAAACCACAAAGACCGTGCAATTGCGCAGCCTGGAACGCGAAGCGAATGCCAAACGTGTGCTCTACGAACAGATGCTGGAACAGTTCAACAACACATCGCAATTGTTGACGTTCGATGCGACGTCCGGCCGCGTCATTGCATGGGCGGTTGCGCCGGATGTCAAATCGGCGCCCAAATCCATGCAGATCGTCATTCTTGCCGGCTTTGCCGGGTTTGTCGTGGCCCTGATGGCGATCTTTCTGGCCGAGTCGCTCGACACAAGCTTTCGGACACAGGCGGACATTGGCGCGAATCTGCGCGTGCCATTCATGGGCCTGATCCCGACCTTTCGTTCCGACCGCAACGTGTTGAATGGTGCGGTGCGATCCAATCGCAGTGATCGGTGGCGGAAACTGGGCCGGGTGGCACAAAGGTTCGATTATGCAGCCTCTGCGCCCATTTCCGTCAGCGCCGAAACCATGCGATCCATTCACGTCAATCTGAAAATGCAGAAGGCGGGTCCGAATGGTCAGGGCATGGTGATCGGAATGTTGTCATCCGTGCGCGGCGAGGGCAAGACGACGACTGCGTTCAATATTGCCACCTATCTGGCCAAGCAGAACGAAAAGGTGGTTCTGGTCGATCTGGATTTGCTGTCGCGCGAATTGACCCGACAGATTTCCGCGATCCTGCCAACCCAGAATTCATTGGCGGAGCTCCTTCTGGACCCGCAGGAAGCCGTTGATCGCCTTGAAGAAATCCCTGAGTTTCCCGGCCTGATGATCGTCGGAAACCCGGACCTGTCGATCCCGAAACCGACTGCAACCCGCGATTCCGCTCAGATGAATGCGGCCTTGCAGCATTTGCGCCGCCATTTCGACTTTGTCGTCGTCGATTTGCCGCCGTTGCAGGGTGCAGCCGACACGTTATTGCTATCGCGCCTGTGTGATCGCCTGCTTCTGATCATCCGCTGGGGACATACCCCGAGACAGCAGATCATGTCGGCTTTGCGAAAAAGTGGCCTTGGCAACAGCAAGATCCTTGGCGCGGTCCTGACCCGCGCGAAATTGCGCAGCTTCAGATCCTACAATCTCGACGAAGTCACCGCATACACCTACTGATCGGCATATCCTGAATTCGATAAGGAATGTGGCATCGACATGGAACGGCTCTACGCGATCCAATATCTGCGGGCGGTTGCGGCCATTTCGGTTGTCACTCTGCATGCCGGACATCGCGTTAGCGAAACTCTGCCCGCCAGTCTATCCGTGACAATGTCCCTGGGTCATGCAGGCGTCGATCTGTTCTTTGTGATCAGCGGCTTCATAATGTGGACCATCGGGCGAACCTCTGGCCCTGATCCGGTGGAATTCCTTAGGCGGCGGGCCATTCGGGTCCTGCCCTTGTACTGGCTGGCCACGGTTGTCTGGGTTGGCGGCGCGATTGCCGTCGGATTTGACTGGATCGTCCTGACGCCGGAACATGTGATTCTGTCGCTATTGCTGATCCCGCATTTTAGCGCGACCTTTCCTGCGGAAATCTGGCCGGTGCTGGTGCCGGGCTGGACATTGAGTTTCGAATTTCTGTTCTATCTGCTGTTCGCAATGGTGCTGCGCGTTGCGGAACCATTCAGGATGCTGGCGCTTGCCAGTATTCTAATCGGATTGGTGGCATGTGGGGAGATGTTTGCCCCGATATCAGCCATCGCCACGGTCCTGACCAGCCCGCTTTTGATCGAATTTCTGGCGGGGTGTGCGGTCGGCGCGCTGGTCTTGCGTCATCCCGGCGACCTGATCCGCAATGCGCTGCTGATAGCGACCGGATTGAGCGTTCTGGCGGTTTTCGGGGCCGGGATAGATCACACAGACAATTGGGCGCGCACAATCGGATTTGGTGGACCCGCCGCGCTGATTGTTGCCGGCGCCGCCGGGCTTGGCCCGAAGGTGCCGCTTTTTACCGGATTGGCGCGCTTGGGTGATGCCAGTTACGCCATCTACCTTTTTCATCTGTTTCTGGTGATCCCGCTTGCCGCGGTTTGGCAACATTATCCCGCGATTCACAGCGCACCCGCAGCAATCCTGTTCGTTCTTGTTGCAGTGATCCTGTCATCCTTTCTGGGGCGGCTGATCTTTCAATTCATCGAAACGCCGATGCAGCGTGCGTTGATCCGAAATCTGGCAGTCAGAACGAAAGGCGCGCATGTTGTCCGTCGTTGACCCCGCAATTGCGAATTCAGACCTGCGGATTGCCGTCTTCGGGTTCGATGTCGCGGAAATTTCCCAGATCCGTCGCATTCGGGCAATGATTGCACAGGGTTACGATGTGCACAGCTTTACGATGCGCCGGCAGAACATGAACCCGGATTTTCAACCGGAATGGGCAAACACCCATCTGTTCAGCACAGAGAACGAAAATCTGCCACGTCGCGCCGCCGTCGTTGCCCGATCGATGATCAAGATGGCGCAGCATCGCGCCTATCTGCAAAAGGCGGACGTCATCATTGCGCGCAATCTGGACATGCTGGCGATTGCCCATGCGGCGCGGGCCATGGCCGGGGTGCCGCAGGTGCCGATCATCTATGAATGCCTCGATATTCATGGCGCGCTCTGCGGCGACGGTGCCAAAAACCGGGCCTTGCGCAGCGTTGAACGCGGCTTGCTGAGGCGCAGCCAGATGCTGGTGGTGTCATCGCCCGGTTTCGTGCAGCACTATTTCGATCCGGTCCTGGGGTATCGCGGCCCTTGGGCGCTCTGGGAAAACAAGCTTGCGGCGGGCACGCCCCTGCCGCCGCGCCCGGCGACCC
>JBGSJU010000027.1:0-10262 GCA_041741655.1 Rhodobacterales bacterium | reverse complement strand
GCCGCGCCAGCGCCACGCCGTCCATGCCGGGCATGTGCATGTCGAGGATGGCGAGGTCGAAAGTTGCGCCCCGCAACAGCGCCGCCAGCGCCGCCTCTGGCGTCTCGAAGGCCGTGGTCTCGGCCCCCCATTTGCCGGTCTGAAGTGTCAGGATCTTTCGGTTGGTCGCGTTGTCGTCCACGACCCAAATGCGCTTGCCCGCGATCTCGTCCTGCTGCCCCGCCAGGCTGCGCGGCTGCGCGCTGGACAGCCGCGCAGGTTCCGCGCGGACCCGGAACCGGAAGGTCGCGCCGCAGTCCGCGCCTTCGCTTTCGGCGGTCATCGTGCCGCCCATCAGTTCCGCCAGCCGTTTCGAAATCGCCAGTCCCAACCCGGTGCCGCCGTATTTCCGGGTGGTGGAACTGTCGGCCTGACTGAAGGACTGGAACAACCGCCCCATGCCCGCCTCGGTCAGCCCGATGCCGGTGTCGCGCACGGCGAAGTGCAGGTCGATGGCGCCGTCGTCGCGCGGGGTCTGCGTGACGCTCAGCACCACCTCGCCCGCCGGCGTGAACTTGACCGCGTTCGACAACAGGTTGAGCAGGATCTGGCGCAGCCGGGTCATATCGGCGCTGACGAC
Source organism: Rhodobacterales bacterium (assembly GCA_041741655.1). Classification (GTDB taxonomy): domain Bacteria; phylum Pseudomonadota; class Alphaproteobacteria; order Rhodobacterales; family Rhodobacteraceae; genus UBA9554. Next base: position 9,643 of record JBGSJU010000027.1, on the reverse strand, counting down.
CGAAGGCACGTCGTCAGCCATCAGATAGGCCATGTCCAGCCGCTTTTCCGCTGCCCGCCCGCTGACAAGGTCAAGCGCGCCCTCGATGCACTCGCGCAGGTCGAAGGGATGGTTCTCGATCCCCATCTGGCCCGCCTCGATCTTGGAGAAGTCGAGGATCTCGTTGATGATGCTCAGCAGCGCATCGCCGCTGTCGCGGATGGTGCGGGCGTAGTCGGCCTGTTCGTCGTTCAAATGCGTGTCCATCAACAGCCCGCTCATGCCGATGACGGCGTTCATCGGCGTGCGGATCTCGTGGGACATTGTGGCAAGAAACGCGCTTTTCGCCTCGTTCGCCTTCTCGGCAGCAGCCCGGGCGTCCTGCGCCGCGCGGAACAGACGCACGTTTTCGATGGCGATCACGGCCTGATCGCGGAAGGAGTGCGCCAGTGCGATTTCGTCGCCGGAGTATGCGCGCCGTTCCTTCCGGACGAAGGTCAGCACGCCGAAAGTTTCCGAACCTCGCAACATCGGCACGTAGAGCGCCGATTTCACGCCGAACATTTCATGAATGCGTCGCTCGTGGTCGGGCAGGTCGATGGCCGTCCAATCCGGTAGGTGCAGATACGCTCGCGATGTGAGGGCGCGTGACGGGAAGTTCTTGTCCGGGTCGATCGGAACGACCTGCGGGCCGAGCGCGCCGAGCAGGCCGGCTGGTGTCGCGCCGACGACCGGCGTGTAAGTGTCGGCGTCGCTGATCATCACGAAGGCCATGTCACTGTCCAAAAGCCGGATCGCCGTCGTCACGATCGCGTCGAAGACCGGTTTCGTTTCGCTCGGCGACTGGCTGATCACCCGCAGGATATCGGCGCTGGCGGTCTGACGCACCAGCGCGGTCTGGGTCTCGCGGAACAGACGCGCGTTCTGGATCGCGATCACCGCTTGGTCGGCGAAGCCCTGCATGATGCGCAGTTCGCGGTCAGTAAAGGGTCGGGCGGACCGCGCCACACCGATCACGCCGATGCCCTTGCCCTCCCACATCATCGGGGCGAAGGCCACCGAGTGGTAGCTGGCGATTTGCGCCATCTTGCGGAGCACGCGCGGGGTATGGGGGTTGTTGGCACAGTCGGCATAATTCGCCACCCGCCCGGTCCGGATCGCCTCGCCCGCCGGCGTGATCTCCCACGGCGCGGGGAAGGTTTCGAGCAACTCCTTCTCGAACTTGCCCAGATAGGCCTCGACTTGCAGCAAGCCGTTTTCGTCGATCAGCAGCACGTCAAGTTCCTCGCCGCCAAACAGCGTCTGGCAGCTTTCGAGGATCTTCTTGAACACCGGCTGCGTATCCGCGACCGACCGGCTGATGACGCCGAGGATCTCGGCACTGGCCTTTTGTTGTTCCAGCGCCTCCTCGACCTCGGCGGTGCGGGCCTGCACCTCTGCGAACAGCCGCGCGTTGTTGATGGCGATCACGGCCTGTGACGCGAAAGTCTCGAGTAGCGCGATCTGGCGGGGCGTGAACGCATGCGGCCGGCCGTCGGCCAATACAATCACGCCGATCACGATACCGTCGCGGATCAGCGGCACGCCCAGTGTCGTGCGGTAGGCGCCCATTTCGGCGGCCTCTTTCCATTTATAGCCGTCATCAACCTGCGTATCGGCAATGTGCACCGTGCGCGCGGTCAACGCGGTGCGCCCGACGCAAGTGCCTTCGCCCGGCGCAATCGGATTGGCGCGCAGGTAGTCGATGAACGCGGACGCGACGTTGTGCGTCCGCGCCATGCGGTAAAGCCCATCGGCCGGATCGCGCATGGCGAAGAAGGCGTAGTCGGGTCGGCACAGGCGCGCGGCGACCGTCAGGATTGCGTCGAGCACCGGCGCCAGATCGTTGGGCGAGCGCGAGATCACGTCCAGCACGTCCGAGGTGGCCGTCTGGTATTCCAGCGCCTCGGTCACTTCCGCGGTGCGCGCCTGCACCTCTTCGAACAGCCGCGTGTTGCTGATGGCAATTGCGGCCTGTGCGGCAAAGGTTTCCAAGATCTCGACCTGCCGGGGCGAAAATGCTTGCGGGGCGGCATCGGCCAGATTGATCACCCCTACCGCGGTGCCATCCTTGACCATCGGAACCGCGACAATCGAACGGACGCCGCTCCGTCGTGCGAGGTCCTTCCACGGATAATTCACTTCGGTCTCGGTATCTTCGATGTAGACCGTACGCCCCGAAAGGGCGGCGCGGCCCGTGCTGCCACCTTCGGTCGGCCGGATGGGAGACGTCATGAATTGGGCGAACTGGTCATCGCTGGAACGGAACGAACGAATGTGATAATTTCCGTCCGACCGGTCGAGCAACGAGATATACGCGCTGTGCGGTTTGCACAGCCGCACCGCGACATCCAGGATCGCCTCCAGCACCGGCTGAACTTCGTTGGGCGAACGCGACATCACGCCCAGCACTTCCGAGGTGGCCGTCTGATACTCCAGCGCCTCGGTCACTTCCGCGGTCCGGGCCGTCACTTCGGCGAACAGCCGTGCGTTCTCGATGGCGATGCTGGCCTGATCCGCAAAGGTCTGGACCAAGTCGATATCAGCCGCGGTCGGCTTCTTGCCCCTCGGCCAGGCGAGATCGATCACGCCCCAGATCCCGTCGCCGCTCCGGATCGGCACACCCATCATGTTATGAAAGCCCACGGTCGCAGCAATGGCGGCGTCGAAATAGCCGTCGCGCTGCGCGTCCTCGATGTGCGCCACCGTCCCGGCTTCGATGACCTTGAACGACATCGAGCCCTCGGTCCGCCCCATCGGATAGGTCGCCATCAGATCGGCCAGACCCTGCGCCGGAAAGCCGTACTGGGCGGCGAGGTGAAGCTTCTCACCGTCGAAGCTGTCCAGCGTGCAGAAACTGGCGCCGCAAAGCTCGGCCGACTTCCGGGCGATCAGATCGAACACCGGCTGGATATCCGACGTCGAACCGCTGATCACCCGCAGGATCTCGGCGCTGGCCGTCTCGCGCACCAGCGCATCTTGCGTCTGCCGGAACTGGCGCGCGTTCTCGATGGCGATGGCGGCTTGGGCGGCAAAGCTTTCGACCAGCTGGATATCCTCGTCACGCGGCGCCTGATCTGCCCGCCACATCAGGTTGATGCTGCCCCAGACGTCGTCGCCAACAAAGATCGGAACGCCGATCAGTTGCTTCAGCCCGTGCGCGCGCACCCAGGCATGATCTTGGTAGTTCTCCGCCGTGCCATCCACGATCCGGGCGACCGACCGCGTCTTGACCGCCTGACCTATCAGAGTGTTGTCCACCAGCGGGCTGGTTGAGCTTATCGGGGTCAAAGCATCATCTTCAAAGTCAGCGCGGCTGAAACCGTAACTTGCGCAGTAGTGGACCATTCCGTTTTCGATACGCCAGAACGTGCAGTTTGCGGCGCGGCACAGACGGGCGGCACTTTGCGCGATCATCTCGAACACCGGCACGTCGTCATCCCGGCTTTGGCCGATCACCTCCAGAATGTCGCGCGCCGCTGCCTCGCGCTCCAGCCGCGTTTCCAACTCGGCATTCGCGGTCTGGATCGCGTGGAACTGGCGGGTGTTGTCGATGGCGATCCCGGCCAGAGCAGCAAAGCTCTGGATCAGATCAATATGCGCCGGGGGCGGCGGCGCGGTGCCCGGCCATGCCAGAACGATCACGCCCCAGAGCGCGGTGCCGCAGTGGATCGGCACGCCGAGCATCCGGCGCCATCCGACGGCCAAGGCCATCTCGGCGGCGAAATACTGGGACGTCTGGGCATCGGCAAGGTGCGCGACCTCGCCCGTTGCCACAGCGGCGGCCGATACCGAGCCTTCGGCCGGGCGCATGGGGTATTCCTGAGCGAATTCGGCAAGCAACGCCGGGGGAAAGCCGAAATTCGCGCAGAAATGCAGCAGCGCGCCGTCGTAACGCAGCAGGTTGCAGAAACCGGCTGAACAAAGCTCTGCGGCCTTGCGGGCGATCAGGTCGAAGACAGGCTGGGGGTCGCCCGGCGAGCCGTTGATGGCCTGCAGGATTTCGGACGTGGCCGTGTTGCGCGCCTTTTCGTCGGCAAGCGCCTGACGAAGCGCCGGAACGTCGGCGGCGGGCGTCTGCCCCGATCCCGAATGCTCTGCCGCCGATCCCGCCAAACGCCTGCTCCATTCATGTCCAGATGCCGATGGCACCCGCGCCGCGGACCTCCTATTTCTGCCAACGATAGCGTTGTTGTGATCAAAGACACAGGAATTTCGACCGCAGCCGTGGTGCCGCGCACGGCTGCCGCGATGGCTCAGACGCCAAGGGCCTGACAACGCGCAAGCAAGGCAGACGCAAGCGGGCGCGGTTTACACGCAGGACAGGTCGAGAAGGAAATACGCTTGCCAGCCGTGTCCAGCCGCAAGCAGGTGTGACACGCCCTAGAAGCCTATACCTTATTGGTTCGCCTTATCAGGGCCTTGGCAATGTGGAGGCGTGCCCCCTTGGCTCCGCCAGTTCCGTCCCCATCCCGTCGAAGTGACAAGTTGTGCCAGCGTGTCCCTGCTTGACCCGCCGTCCCTGCCGCGCCAAAAGCCTTGGGTCAGACCCTGATGGATCGTTCCAAGGAGCCCGCAATGCGCACCGTCTATGTCAACGGCCACTACCTGCCCGAAACCGAAGCCACCGTGTCGATCTTTGATCGCGGGTTTCTGATGTCGGATGGGGTTTATGAAGTGACATCGGTGCTGGACGGCAAGCTGATCGATTTTGCCGGGCACACCGCGCGCCTGCACCGGTCGCTGAACGAACTGGAGATGGCCGCGCCCTGTTCCGACGATGAGCTGCTGGCGATCCACCGCGAACTGGTGGCGCGCAATGGCATCGTGGACGGCATGATCTATCTGCAGGTCACGCGCGGCAATCCGGGCGACCGCGACTTCGCCTTCCCACCCGAAGGCACGCCGCCGACATTGGTGATGTTCACGCAGGCGAAACCCGGCATGGCAAATGCCCCGATGGCGAAGACGGGCATGAAGGTGATTTCCATCGACGATATCCGCTGGGGTCGGCGCGATATCAAGACGGTGCAATTGTTGTATCCGTCCATGGGCAAGATGATGGCGAAGAAGGCCGGTTGTGACGATGCCTGGATGGTGCAGGACGGCGTGGTGACCGAAGGCACGTCGAACAACGCCTATATCGTCAAGGGCAACCGGATCGTGACGCGGCAATTGTCGAATGACATCCTGCACGGCATCACCCGGGCCGCCGTGCTGCGGTTCGCCCGCGAGGCGCAGATGGAGGTCGAGGAACGCCCCTTCACCATCGCCGAGGCGCAGGACGCCGACGAGGCGTTCATCACTTCGGCCTCGACATTCGTGATGCCGGTGGTGCAGATCGACGGCGCCGCGGTCGGCACGGGTGCGCCGGGACCGGTGGCGGCGAGACTGCGCGAGATTTATCTGGACGAAAGCCGCAAGGTGGCGATCTGAGCCTGCCGATGCTGCAACTGCACAATCCACTTGCAGCATTGCGCGCAATTTCCTAACCCTCCGGGCAATCTGTTCGCAACATCCTTTCCTGGAGGTTCCATGTCGTTCCGCATCCAGCCCACACCCATCGCCCGCCCGAACCGCTGCCAGTTGTTCGGCCCCGGGTCGCGTCCCGCGCTGTTCGAAAAGATGGCTGCCAGCGCGGCGGATGTGATCAACATCGACCTCGAGGATTCGGTGGCCCCGTCCGACAAGGAAAGCGCGCGGGCGAACGTGATTGCGGCGATCAACACGCTGGACTGGGGCAAGAAAACCCTTTCGGTGCGGATCAACGGGCTGGACAGCCCTTGGTGGTATCGCGACGTGGTCGATGTGCTGGAACAGACTGGCGACCGGTTGGACCAGATCATGATCCCCAAGGTGGGCTGCGCCGCCGATATCTATGCCGTCGATGCGCTGGTGACCGCGATCGAACGTGCGAAAGCCCGCACCAAACCGATCCGGTTCGAGGTGATCATCGAATCGGCCGCGGGTATCACCCATGTCGCAGATATCGCTGCCGCCTCGCCGCGTCTGGTCGCGATGAGCCTTGGCGCCGCCGATTTCGCCGCGTCCATGGGCATGCAAACCACCGGCATCGGCGGCACGCAGGCCAATTACTACATGCTGCACGAGGGAGCGAAATACTGGTCCGACCCGTGGCATTGGGCGCAGACCGCCATCGTCGCCGCCTGCCGCACCCATGGCATCCTGCCGGTCGATGGCCCGTTCGGCGATTTCTCGGATGACGAGGGTTTCCGTGCGCAGGCGCGACGGTCTGCCACGCTGGGCATGGTCGGCAAATGGGCAATCCACCCGAAACAGGTGGCCTTGGCGAACGAGGTATTCACGCCGTCCGACGCCGCCGTGGCCGAGGCCCGCGAGGTGCTGCAAGCCATGGCCGACGCCACCGCGCGGGGCGAAGGTGCAACGGTCTACAAGGGCCGTCTGGTTGATATCGCGTCGATCAAGCAGGCCGAGGTGATCGTGAAACAGGCCGAGATGATCGCGGCGTCCTGACGTTACACCGGCTGGGTGGCCAGCATCGACCCGCGCTGCGAAAACACGGCGAACCAGTCATCCAGCCGCCCGTGCCCGGCGCGCCAGTTCCGCGCGGCGTGACGGAAATCGAGGTATCCGAGCGCACAGCCCAGTGCGATCTGCGCGCCGGTCAGGCGGCCGTCCAACTGGCCCATCCAGTTGGCGTCGATTTCATCCAGCGCACCGGTGATCTTGCCCCATTGCGCCTCGACCCATGGGCCGAATTGCGCTTCGGCCGGGCGCAGGCGGGCCTCGTAAACCATCAGCACGCCCGCCTCCATGATGCCGTTCGCCATGGATTCCAGCGTCATCGCCGTCCAGTCGCGCGGATCGAACAGCCCCGCCCCCGCACCATCATGCGCCATCGCATCCAGATAGCGGCAGATCACCCCCGAATCGTGCAGCGCCGGGCCATCGTCGCGTACCAGCGCCGGCAGCTTGCCCAAGGGGTTCGCCGCCTTGGCCTCGGGGGCGGTGGCCAGCGCGGTGGTCGCTACCGGCACCAGATCGATCAGGTTTTCCAACCCGCATTCGATCATTGTCACCCGCACCTTGCGGACAAAGGGCGAGGCGGGCGAATGGATCAGTTTCATGGGCAGGTCCTCCGTTTGCGGTGACGCTATCCCGCGCGGTGCCGCCTGTCCATCACGCGGGCGGGTGCCGCATCAACGCGGCAAGGTCGGAGTTACCGACAGCGTCCAGCCCATCAGCCGCCGCCAGCCTGACCGCATCGGGCTTATTCTGGCCCAGTTTCCATGTGGATTGCAGGTCGGTGACCTGCATCAGGCAGGGCACGATGCCGCGCATCATACGGTCCATCAGGCCTTCGGACATCTTGGCCGAAGTCCAGGGCGGTTTGGGCCGCAACCGCTCCTCGAAATGCGCCGACAGCCGGTCCAGCAGGGCGTGAAAATCCGCCTCGGGGGCCAAACGCGCGGTGCCCGTCAGATGCACTGCGGCGTAGTTCCAGGTCGGCACCTGATCCTCGACCCCATACCAGTCGGGCGAAATGTAACCTTCCGGCCCCTCGACGATAAGCCGCACCGCCGCGCCTTCGCCCAGCGCGCGCGCCATCGGTGAATTGCGCACAAGATGGAATTCGACCGCCGCAGCGTCATCCGACAGCAGGAACGGGATATGGCTGGCCAGCGGCCCCTCCGGCGTGCCGACCGTCAGGATCCCGAAGGACCGCGCGCGCACCAGCGCCAAACTGCGCGCCGCATCCACATTGCGAAAGGCGGGGTTGGGGTGCATCGCGAACCTGTTGCCGTTTCAGACGATCAGGCGGTGCGCATCAACGCCCGCAATCGTCGCCGTCACGATCGCGCCTTCGGGTTGCGGGGCGGTAAACGTGACCTCGGCGAATTGTTCGGTGCGGCCCATGGTCGGGCTTTCGGTCAGCACCCGGTGTGTCTGGCCGACCTGTGCGGCCAGATGTTGCGCCACGGCAACGTCCCCCGTCGCCCGCAGCCGCGCGGCGCGGTCCCGGATCACAGCCCCCGCCACCTGCGGCATCCGCGCGGCGGGTGTGCCCTGACGCGGGCTGTAGGGGAACACATGCAGCCAGGTCAGGCCGCAATCGGCCACCAGCGTCAAAGACTGAGCGAAATGCGCCTCGGTTTCCGTGGGAAACCCGGCGATGATATCGGCGCCAAAGGTGATGTCGGGGCGCAACCGCCGAGCATCTTCGCAGAACCGGATCGCGTCATCGCGCAGATGCCGCCGTTTCATCCGTTTCAGGATCAGGTCATGCCCATGCTGCAACGACAGGTGCAGATGCGGCATCAGGCGTGGTTCCGTGGCGATGGCCTGCATCAGGGCTGCGTCCACCTCGATACTGTCGATGGACGAAATCCGCAGCCGCGGCAGATCGGGCACCAGCCGCAGGATGCGCAGCACCAGATCGCCCAGCCGCGGCGCACCGGGCAGATCGGCGCCCCAAGAGGTCATATCGACCCCGGTCAGCACCACCTCATGGAACCCGCGATCCACCAGCCGCTTGATCTGGTCCACCACCACACCCGCCGGGACCGAGCGCGAATTGCCGCGCCCGAAGGGAATGATGCAGAAAGTGCAGCGGTGGTCGCAGCCGTTCTGCACCTGCACATAGGCACGGTGGCGGCCAAAGCCGTCGATCAGGTGACCGGCGGTTTCGCGCACCGACATGATGTCGTTGACCTGCACCCGCTCGGTTTGTCCGACGAAATCGGGGGCCAGCCGCGCCCAGGTGTCGGCCTGCATCTTTTCGCTGTTGCCGATGACATGGTCCACCTCGGCCATCGCGGCGAACGTCGCGGGTTCGGTCTGTGCCGCGCAGCCGGTCACGATGATCGTCGCCCCCGGATTGTCGCGGCGCAGGCGGCGGATGTCCTGCCGCGCCTTTTTCACCGCCTCGGCGGTCACGGCGCAGGTGTTCACGATGACCGCGTTTGCCACACCCGCCGCTTCGGCAAGGTCCTTCATCGCCTCGGATTCATAGGCGTTTAACCGGCAGCCATGGGTGGACAGGATCGGCACGGTCATGGGATCGCCGCCAGAAACTGGCCCAAAAACTGACCCAGAAACTGGTCCGTCAGCACGCCATCCGCCACATGCATCGTCGGACCGATCATCCAGACGCCATCGTAACGCCAGTCGATCTGCAACGTCCCACCATCCAGATCGATCCGCACCTGCCGCCCGGTCAGCCCACGCCGATGCGCCGCCACGACCACCGCGCAGGACGACGAGCCAGAGGCCAGCGTGACCCCGACGCCACGCTCCCAGACCCGCATCCGCAGATGATCGGGGCCGATAATCTGGGCAAACTGCACATTGGTGCGCGCTGGAAACAGCGGGTGATGCTCCATGGCCGCGCCCCGCCCGGCCAGATCGACCGCCATCACATCGGGAACGAAGAACGTGCAATGCGGGTTGCCCATGCCGGTCGCCGTCGGCGCGCCGTCGATGGGCAGTTCCAGCGTATCCATCGCGCGGGCCAGCGGAATGTCCTGCCACGCCAGTTGCGGCTGGCCCATGTTGACCGCCGTCACCCGGTTGCCGCGATCCTCGGCGAACAAGGTGCCGCGCGCCGTGGTCAGCGCCAGCCGGTCGCGGCCCGTCGCGTCCA
>JBGSJU010000026.1:0-2462 GCA_041741655.1 Rhodobacterales bacterium | reverse complement strand
TCCGGACGTGGCGGGGGATGCAACAGGAGGGACCGCGGGGGCGGCGTACGGTGCAGGCGACGCACCTGCCGGTCCCGCAGCGGAAACCAGCGGCGCGGCGCGGCGGATGCGGAATTTGCTAGCCGTGGGTTTGTGCGTCATTGGGTTTCATAATCATAAAGTTGTTTGGCTTCTTCCAGGGTGTCGAACATGTACAGCTTGCCCCCCATCAGAACGGCGGCCGAGCGGGCGAATTTTTCCAGAATGGCGGGCTGATGGCTGACGATGATCACGGTGGTCGTGCGCAACCGTTCTTTCAGCAACTCGCCGGCCTTGCGGTTGAACTCGGCGTCGGTGGACCCCGGCATGCCCTCGTCGATCAGGTAGATGTCGAAATCCAGCGCCAGAAGCAATGCAAAGGTGAACCGCGCCTTCATCCCCGACGAATAGGTGCCCAGCGGCTGGTCGAAATATTCGCCAAGGCCACAAAGCCAACGGCAGAACGCCTCGACGTAATCCGGGTCCAACCCGTACAGCCGCGCGATGTAGCGGGAATTTTCCACCGCCGAGTGCTTGCTGACCACGCCACCCATGAACCCGAGCGGGAAGGAAATGCGGCAGCTGCGCCGGATCACGCCTTCGTCGGGCTTTTCCAGCCCGGCCATCATGTTGATCAGCGTCGTCTTGCCGGTGCCGTTCGGGGCAAGGATCCCCAGCGAATTGCCCAGTTCAACCCGGAAAGACACGCGGTCAAGGATCACCTTGCGCTGGGTGCCGGTCCAGAAGGACTTGCTGACATTCTCGAATTCGAGCATCGACGGCTCCGGGGGCTGCTCTGGTCCTTCCCTGATACCGGGAACGCCTTAAGGCTTTATTGACCACATTGTCCGACAGTATGTCGGAACGACCCATGGAATTGCAATATTTCTTGGCAAAATTAAGACTCCGCCGCCGTACAGCAGCGCCTTTGGGCGTGCGATGCGCGCCGGGCCCGCGTCCCGGCGGCACATCAAAGTTCGCTTTTCTCGACCCGGGCCAGCCGGCCTGCGAGGATCGAGATAATCGCCGCCCCGAAGGAGAACAGCGCGCCCATCTTCGCCGCGTCCTGCACCGGACCGGCATCAAAGGCGACCGAGGCGACAAACAGCGCGACCGTGAACCCGATCGCCGCGACACAGCCGACCACCGGCAGGTCCGCCATGCGCATACCCGTCGGCAGGCCAAAACCCAGCACCCGCGCCCCGATCCAGCCGAACAGCGTGATCCCCAGCGGTTTGCCGATGATCAGGCCGGCCAGCACCAGCCAGGTCGGCGCGCCGATGGTGGAAAACTCGACCCCCGCATTCAGCAGGCCGAAGAAGAACAGCGTGATCTGCACCGGGACTTTCAGGTTGTGTTCGATGGTGTTCAACAGGTCGGTCAGATGGGTTTCGGCCTCGGCGAAAAAGCCGAAGGCGCGGTCGGCATGCGGGATCGTCGGCACGATGGGCAGCAGGCCAAGCGCCGGGTGGATGCCCGATTGCTGGAACGCATACCAACTGACGCAGGCGGCCAGCAGATAGGGCCAGTACGACAGTTTTGCCCGCATCCACGTGGAATTCGGCCGTGCCTGATTGCCCCGGTCCAGGTAGCGCGGCAGCCAGTTCGCCAGCACGAACACCGCCACCGCCGCACCAAGGCTGACCAACAGCCAGGCGGGCGCCAGATCGCCCGAAGGGTAGAAGATCGCCAGGATGATCAGCCCGCCCGCATCATCGGCGATGGCCAGCAGCAGCAGGAACCGCACCGCCGGATGCCCCGCGCCGAACACGATCCGGCCCACCAGATAGGAAAACGCGATATCGGTCGCGGTCGGGATCGCCCAGCCGGATTGCACGGCCTGAAACGTTGTCGAGCCCAACATCGCGGCCAGTCCCAGATAGACCGCCACCGGCCCCAGCATCCCGCCCAGCGTGGCAATCAGCGGGGTTGCGGCCTTGGTGCCGCGCAGCGATCCGTCTTTCAGGATGATCGCCTCCCAGACTTCCTTGGCGGCGATGGCAAAGAAGAAGGCCATCAGGATGTCGTTGACCAGATAGTGAAAGGTCAGCGTGCGATGGCCGTCATGCAGGTGGCCGATAGGGGCATGGTCCCAGATGATGAATTCGACAAAGTCGTGATAGCTGGCAGGGTTGGTATTGGCCCAGACCAGCGCGATCAGGGCGCCCAGGATCAACAGCAGCGAATAGTTGGTCAGAAAGTTCCAGACGCGATACATACGACCCTGCCCCCCTTGTCTGGACAAAAGGGTTAGGCGATTTCGATACAGGGGGCAACCATCGCAACAGGGCCTGACACCGCCATCCTTGACGACATCCGCGCCTGCCGCCTGTGTGCCGCCCGATTTGCCGCGACGGTGACCGGGCACGTGCCCCGCCCGGTGCTGTGGTTCCGCCCCGGCGTGGTGCCGCGCATCCTGATCGCGGGGCAGGCGCCGGGGATGC
>JBGSJU010000025.1:0-16927 GCA_041741655.1 Rhodobacterales bacterium | reverse complement strand
CGCCAACCGCCGCCTTGAGCGCCGTCATGTCGTCCAACATCTTCTCGGCCACATCCCGGTCCGTCGCCCCTGCGGCAAGCGCGCGGGCCTCCGCAATCAACTCGTCCAGCACCGCTGCCGTTGCTTCTTCCGTCGGGATCGCGCGTTCGGCCAGAACCGACACCGCCGTCGCGGTGATTTCGGCAAAACCACCCGTCACCACATAGGCCTTGGTCCCCGTCGCCGACACGGCACGCAGCACGCCGGGACGCAGGGTGGTGATGGTGGGGGTATGCCCCTCCATCGCCGTCATGTCGCCACCCGCACCGGGAATCTGCACCTCGGTCGCCGCCACCGACGCCAACCGACGCTCGGGCGAGACCAGATCGAAATGTATCGTGCCCGCCATCTGTGCCCCCTAACCTATGCCGCAGCCGCAGCCAGACGCTGCGCCTTGGCCTTCACTTCGTCGATGCCGCCCACCATGTAAAACGCCGCCTCCGGCAGGTGGTCGTATTCACCCGCGACGACCGCCTTGAACGAGGCGATGGTCACGTCCAGTGGTACCTGCACGCCCGGCGAGCCGGTGAACACCTGAGCCACGTCGAACGGCTGCGACAGGAAGCGCTGGATCTTCCGCGCGCGGGCCACGGTCAATTTGTCTACTTCGGACAATTCGTCCATGCCCAGAAGGGCGATGATGTCCTGGAGCGACTTGTAGCGTTGCAGCATCCCCTGCACCGAACGGGCGACGTTGTAATGCTCTTCGCCCACCACCAGCGGGTCGAGGATACGGCTGGTCGAGTCCAGCGGGTCCACCGCAGGATAGATGCCAAGCTCCGAGATCGCCCGCGAAAGAACGGTCGTCGCGTCAAGGTGTGCGAAGGACGTCGCAGGTGCAGGGTCTGTCAAGTCATCGGCAGGCACGTAGATCGCCTGCACAGAAGTGATGGACCCGGCCTTGGTCGACGTGATGCGTTCCTGCAAGGCACCCATGTCTGTCGCCAGCGTCGGCTGATAACCCACGGCCGAAGGAATACGGCCCAGCAGCGCCGACACTTCCGACCCGGCTTGGGTAAAGCGGAAGATGTTGTCGACGAAGAATAGCACGTCCGTCCCCGACTGGTCGCGGAACTGTTCGGCAATCGTCAGGCCCGACAGCGCCACGCGCAGACGCGCGCCCGGCGGTTCGTTCATTTGGCCATAGACCAGCGCCACTTTCGACTTGGTCAGATCGTCGATGTTGATAACGCCCGACTCGATGAACTCGTGATAAAGGTCGTTGCCCTCACGCGTCCGCTCGCCCACGCCGGCGAACACCGAATAGCCCGAGTGCACTTTTGCGATGTTGTTGATCAGCTCCTGAATCAGAACCGTCTTGCCCACGCCCGCACCGCCGAACAACCCGATCTTGCCGCCCTTGGAATAGGGGGCCAAGAGGTCAATCACCTTGATGCCGGTCACCAGGATCAGCGCGTCGGTGGCCTGTTCCGAAAAGCTCGGGGCCTTTTGGTGGATGGAGCGGGTTTCGGTAAAGTCGATCGGACCCTTTTCGTCGATCGGCTCGCCGATAACGTTCAGAATCCGCCCCAGCGTGCCGTCACCCACCGGAACCGAGATCGGAGCGCCGGTGTCGGTCACCGCGGCCCCGCGCACCAGACCTTCGGTCGCGTCCATCGCAATGGCGCGCACAGTGCTTTCGCCCAGATGCTGCGCCACTTCCAGCACCAACCGCTTGCCGTTGTTGTCCGTTTCCAGCGCGTTCAGAATCGCGGGCAGTTCGCCGTCGAACTGCACGTCCACGACGGCGCCGATCACCTGCGTTATCTTGCCGTGCGAAGTCGCTTTTGCCATGTCGTTTCTCCGGTTCCTCAGAGCGCCTCAGCGCCCGAAATGATTTCAATCAGCTCTTTGGTGATCGCAGCCTGACGCGAGCGGTTGTAGATCGTGGTCAGCTTGGTGATCATGTCGCCCGCGTTCCGCGTGGCGTTGTCCATCGCCGACATCCGCGCGCCCTGTTCCGAGGCGGCGTTTTCCAGCAGCGCGGCAAACACCTGCGTCGCGACACCACGCGGCAACAGATCGGCCAGGATCGCCTCTTCGTCGGGTTCATAGTCGAACAGCGCCGCGGTAGCGCCTTCGACCGGGGCGAATTTCGCAGGGATGATCTGTTGCGCGGTCGGGGTCTGGGCGATCACCGACTGGAACGTGCTGTAGAACAGCGTCGCCACATCAAACTCGCCACCATCGAACCGCCCCAGCACATCGCGCGCGATATCCTGCGCGTTGACATAGCCCATGCGTTTCACATCGCTGAGGTCAACGTGCCCCACGAACAGGCTGCCGTATTCGCGGCGCATCTGTTCACGGCCCTTCTTGCCCACGGTCAGGATCTTGATCGTCTTGCCCTGCCCGCGCAGCCGGTCGATATGCGCGCGCGCCAGCTTGACGATGGACGAGTTGAACCCGCCGCACAGCCCGCGTTCGGCCGTCATCACCACCAGCAGATGCACCTTGTCAGCGCCCGTGCCCGCCAACAGGCGCGGCGCGGTGTCCGATCCGCCAACCGACGCGGCCAATCCGCCCAGAACGGCGTTGAACCGTTCGGCATAGGGGCGTGCGGCCTCGGCGGCGTCTTGGGCGCGGCGCAGTTTCGCCGCCGCGACCATCTGCATCGCCTTGGTGATCTTGCGCGTGTTCTTGACGCTGCCGATCCGGTTTTTCAGGTCCTTGAGGTTCGGCATCCGCCCATCCCCTTATGCGAAGTCGCGGGCATAGGCATCAAGCGCGGCACGGATCTTCTTCTCGGCCTCGTCCTTGATCTTGGGGTCCTGCTTGGTGATGTAGTCCAGCAGATCGGTGTTCTTGCCGCGCAGATGCGCCAAGAGACCGGCTTCCCAGCGCGCCACATCCTTGACCGGCACCTTGTCCAGATAGCCCTTGGTGCCCGCAAAGATCACGCAGACGATTTCCGCGTTGGTCAGCGGGGCATATTGCGGCTGCTTCATCAATTCGGTCAGGCGCGCGCCCCGGTTCAGCAAGGCTTGGGTGGACGCGTCAAGGTCGGAACCGAACTGCGCAAAGGCCGCCATTTCGCGATATTGCGCCAGTTCCAGTTTCACCGGGCCGGCGACCGATTTCATCGCATTGGTCTGCGCCGAAGAACCCACACGCGACACCGATAGACCAGTGTTCACGGCGGGGCGGATGCCCTGATAGAACAGTTCGGTTTCCAGAAAGATCTGACCATCGGTGATCGAGATCACGTTGGTCGGAATGAACGCCGAAACGTCGCCGCCCTGGGTTTCGATGATCGGCAGCGCGGTCAGCGAGCCTGCGCCGAAATCCTCGTTCAGCTTGGCCGAACGCTCCAGCAGGCGCGAGTGCAGGTAGAACACGTCGCCCGGATAGGCTTCGCGGCCCGGCGGACGACGCAGCAACAGCGACATCTGGCGGTAGGCGACGGCCTGCTTGGACAGGTCATCATAGATGATCAGGGCATGGCGGCCGTTGTCGCGGAAATGTTCCGCCATGGCGGTGGCCGAATAGGGCGCCAGAAACTGCATCGGCGCGGGGTCCGACGCGGTTGCGGCGACGACGATGGTGTATTCGATGGCCCCCGACTCTTCCAGCTTCTTCACCAGCTGGGCGACGGTGGACCGCTTTTGCCCGATGGCGACATAGACGCAATAGAGCTTCTTGCTTTCGTCGTCGCCGGCCGCTTCGTTGTAGGATTTCTGGTTCAGGATGGTGTCCAGCGCGATGGCGGTCTTGCCGGTCTGGCGGTCGCCGATGATCAACTCGCGCTGGCCACGGCCAATCGGGATCATCGCGTCCACAGATTTCAGGCCGGTGGCCATCGGCTCATGCACCGATTTGCGCGGGATGATGCCCGGCGCCTTCACATCCGCCAGACGGCGGCCCGAGGCCACGATCGGGCCCTTGCCGTCGATCGGGTTGCCCAGACCGTCCACCACGCGGCCCAAGAGGCCGTCGCCCACCGGCACGTCCACGATGGACTGGGTGCGCTTGACGGTATCGCCTTCCTTGATGTCCTTGTCGGTGCCGAAGATCACGACCCCGACGTTGTCGGTTTCAAGGTTCAGCGCCATGCCGCGCACGCCGCCCGGAAATTCGACCATTTCCCCGGCCTGCACGCTGTCCAGCCCGTAGACGCGGGCGATGCCGTCGCCCACCGACAGCACGCGGCCGATTTCGGCCACTTGGGCATCCTGCCCGAAGTTCTTGATCTGGTCCTTCAGGATCGCAGAAATCTCTGCCGCTTGGATACCCATTTATCCGACCTCTTTCATTGCATTCTGGAGGGAGTTCAGCTTCGCACGGATCGACGTGTCGATCATCTTCGAGCCCACTTTGACAACAAGTCCGCCGATGAGGGTTTCATCGACGCTTGCCTTGATTTTCACCGTCTTGCCGAATTGTTTGGACAGCGTCGCGGCCAGCGCAGTCGTCTGCGCCGCGGTCATCGGCTGGGCGCTGGTCACATCGGCGGTCATTTCGCCCTTGTCCTCGGCAATCATCGCCCGCAACGCCGCCAGCATCTGCGGCAGCACGAACAGGCGGCGCTTTTGCGCCAGCAGGCCCAGAACGCTGGTCATCGTGACCGAAAGGCCCATTTTCTTGGCCAAGGCCGCGATGGCGTCGCCCTGTTCGTCCCGGCCATACAGTGGCGACTGGATCAGATCATTGAAATCGGCGCTTTGCGCCAGCGCGTCTGACAGGGCCTCCACGTCGGCCTCGATGGCCGCCACGGCATTGCCGTCCTTCGCCAGATCGAACACGGCCTTGGCATAGCGCGCGGCGATCCCCATGGAAATCGAAGCTGGTTCGGACACGTCCACCCTTCCGCTTGTCTTGCCCCGGTCCGGGGTCGCGCGATGCGCAGCCAGCCGGGGGTGTTTGACCGCCTTGACGCAAGTCAAAGCAGCTAAATTCCGGCGGTGTGTAGCAGAGCATCCCTGACCTAGCAACCGCCTTGAAACCGGTGAGTTTGCGCAAAAAACCTTGCTCAGCCATGGGCTTGCTGCACTTGCAGCTATTTGCGCCGGGACCCGCGTCAAGAAAACTTCACATATCGGTCAGGTTTTCCGAATCCGCGTTGCGGCCCAGTTGCACAATGTTTGCGCAATCATGCGATCCGGTGTTCGCCCCGGCATCCAATCGCGTACCGTTCCGCACTGTCGCCGGCGACACGACCCCTGCGCGGATCGGCCACGGGGCCGGGTCAGCGCTTGGGTTTGGCCATGGCGTCAAGACGGGCTTTCAGCGCCTCGTTTTCCTCGCGCGCCTTTTGGGCCATGGCGCGCACGGCGTCGAATTCTTCGCGGGTGACGAAATTGCGGTCCGCCAGCCAGCGGTCCATCATGCTTTTCATCGCCGTCTCGGCCTCGGTCTTGGCGCCCTGCGCCACGCCCATGGCATTGGTCATCAACTGCGACAGATCTTCGAAAATCTTGGAACGGGTCGTCATGTTAGGCTCCACCTTCGGGGTTTGACCCTATATGGGGGGGATCGTGCCGGGTCTCAAGCGAAAGACCCACCCCGCGACGAAGAGGCCCGTCCGTGACGCTTGCCCACACTCTATTCCAAAGCCTTGCTGCGCCGTCTGCCGGGTTCGTGGCCGCCATCCCGTTCCCGAACCTGCGGCCCGAGATTTTCACACTGCCGCTGTTCGGGTTCGAATTCGCGCTGCGCTGGTACGCGCTGGCCTACATCGTCGGGCTGGTGCTGGCGTGGCGGATCAGCCTTGCCGCCGTGCGCCGCGCGGATCTGTGGCCCGCCGCCACGCCGCCAATGACCCCGCGCCAGATCGAGGATCTGATGACCTGGATCATTCTGGGCGTAATCGTCGGCGGGCGGCTGGGGTTCGTGCTGTTCTATCAGCCCGGCTATTATCTGGCGAACCCGCTGGATATCCTGAAGGTCTGGCAGGGCGGCATGGCCTTTCACGGCGGTTTCCTGGGGGTGGTCGTCGCAGCCTGGGTGTTCACCGGCCGCTATGGCATTCCGCGACTGCAAGCCGCCGATTGTATCGCGCTGGGGGTGCCGGTGGGGTTGATGCTGGGCCGGATCGCCAATTTCATCAACGCCGAACTCTGGGGACGGCCGACCGACCTGCCGTGGGGGGTGATCTTTCCGGGTGCTGCGGCGCAGGATTGCGCGGGCGTGGTCGGGCTCTGCGCCCGGCATCCCTCGCAGCTTTACGAGGCTGCGCTGGAAGGCGCGGTGTTGCTGGGTCTGATGTTATGGCTGGCGTTCCGGCGCGGTGCGCTGCGCGCGCCCGGGCGGATCACCGGCGTGTTCCTGACGGGCTATGCCCTGGCCCGCTATGTCGTGGAATGGTTCCGGCAGGCGGATGCGCAATTCATCACGCCCGACAATCCGCTGGGATGGGTGATCCCCGGATTTACGATGGGGCAATTGCTGTCGCTGCCGATGGCCGCCGTCGGGGTGTGGCTGCTGATCCGGGCTAGCAAGGCGTGACCCTGAAGGACCTGTTGCGCGCCCGGATTGCCGCCGAAGGCCCGATGCGGCTGGACCACTACATGGCCGAATGCCTGCTGCATCCGCGGCTTGGCTATTACACCACCCGCGATCCCTTGGGCGCGGCTGGTGATTTCACCACGGCACCGGAAATCAGCCAGATGTTCGGCGAATTGATCGGGTTGGCATTGGCGCAGGCCTGGCTGGATCAGGGGCAGCCCGCGCCTTTCACCCTTGCTGAACTGGGCCCCGGGCGCGGCACGCTGATGGCGGATGCGCTGCGCGCGACGCGCCGTGTGCCCGGATTTCACGCCGCGGCGGACATCGTTCTGGTCGAGGCGTCGCCGACGCTGCGCGCCGTGCAGGCCCGCACCGTGCCGGGCGCCCGCTGGCTGGATGACGTGGCCGGATTGCCCGCTGGCCAACCGGTGTTCCTGATCGCCAACGAGTTTTTCGATGCCCTGCCGATCCGGCAATTCCGTCGCGCCACACAGACCACCTGGGCCGAGACGGTGATCGGCCTTGATGACGATGCGGGCCTGCGGGCCGGGCTGGCCCCACCCGCGCCCGTCCCGCTGCTGGCGCATCGCCTGACCGACACCCGCCCCGGGGATATCGTCGAAATCTGTCCCGCGGCGGGGGTGATCACGTCCGCCATTGCCGCAAACATTGCAGCGGACGGCGGAGCCGCCATCATCATCGACTACGGCGGCGGTCCCAGCCTTGGCGACACATTTCAGGCGCTGCGCGGTCATGCGCCCGCCGACCCCTTGGCCGACCCCGGAAGCGCCGACCTGACCGCGCATGTCGATTTCACCGCCCTCGCCCGCGATGCAGGCCGACATGCGAACCCCAGCCAGATCACCCCGCAAGGCGTGTTTCTGGAACGTCTGGGCATCACGGCGCGCGCCGAGGCGCTTGCCACCACGCTGCAGGGTGCGGCACGCGCCAGCCATATCGCCGCACATCGCCGCTTGACGCACCCGGATGAAATGGGTTCGTTGTTCAAGGTGCTGGGGATCACCCCGCACAAGGCTCCGATGTTGCCAGGATTGGTCCCACAGACGTCATGACGCTGGAATATCTTACCTCTGATGTGCTGGGGCCCCGGCACGGGTTCTTCACTCGCAGGGGCGGCGCGTCATCGGGCATTTTTGCCGGTCTGAATTGTGGCACCGGGTCCAGCGATCTGGCGGAAATCGTTGCCATCAACCGCGCCCGTGTGACCGACGCGATGGGGGTGGGCCCAGAGGCACTGATGACCGTGCATCAGGTCCATTCCGCCGATGTCGTCACGATTTCGGGCCCCATGACAGGGTCCGAAGCCCGGTGCAGCGCCGAAAAACCACGTGCCGATGCCATGGTCACGGCCACGCCGGGCCTGCTGCTGGCGGTCCTGACGGCCGATTGCCAGCCCGTGCTGTTTGCCGATGCAAAGGCCGGCGTCATCGGCGCCGCGCATGCCGGCTGGAAAGGCACTTTGGCGGGGGTGCTGGAGGCGACGCTGGATGCCATGGAGAACCTCGGCGCGCACCGGGCGGATATCGCCGCCATCATCGGCCCGTCGATCAGTCAGGCCGCCTACGAGGTCGGACCGGAATTTCTGGACCGCTTTCTGGACGCGGACCCGGACTACGCCCGGTTTTTCGCCAATGGCCAGAACGGGCGCTATCAATTCGATCTGCCGGGCTTCGGGTTGCACCGGCTGCGCAACGCCGGTGTCGGACACGCTGCCTGGACCGGGCATTGCAGCTATCGCGATCCCGAACGGTTCTTTTCCTATCGCCGCAGCACCCATGCGCGCGAAGCCGATTATGGCCGGCTGATTTCGGTGATCCGGTTATAGCCCCCGGACCCTGCACCGCTCGGTAGGGCGTGATCCGTTCGGGCGTTCCCTGCGCCGCAATATCCCTGAAATGCACAAAAGTGGCCGCGAATTGGCCGTATTGTTGGGCGATCAAGGGGTAATCGCCGCAAGGCACACTCGACCAAAGGCAAGGCCATGAAACAGAAACGCTGGCTGAAATCCGTGATCGCCGTCTCTGCCGAGATCGCCAAATCGCCGGTACTCGCCCTGCCCTGGGCCCGCCAGGTGCGTGCCGACCGCAACAAGAACGGCGCGCCCCGCGTGAAACCCTTGGCACGCAGCGCGAACCGCGGTGCCTGATCCAGCCTGTCCCCTGCGCGACCGTCACCCGCCACGACAGCCCGCCGCAATAGCCCAGCGGCGCATCCGTGTGATGCGAATCGCTGCGCGCCAGATTGTGGTCGTTGCGTTGCCTGCGCTCTGACAATGCCCCGCCGCTCCGGGGATTGTTCTGCCGGGCACCGCCGCAACGCCATTTTTGCCGGCCAGTTTTGACAAACCCCGCAACACGCCGCACTTTGGGTCCATTCGGTAACGCGAGTGTCCGTTCGTGTGGTGTTGGTGGGGGCTGACGCCGGATGTGGCACCTTTATAGGTGACGCATATGACCCATGTTTTCCCATCCCGCACGCGGATGGCACAGTTCAAACCCTTTGTCCGCCCGGCGCCATTGGCTCAGCAGGCGCCAACCGCGCGGGCGTATCAACCACAGACACCCCAGAGCGGCAGTGGAAATTCAGCCGCTGCGGCCCTTGCCCCGGCCGAAGGCACCGACAGCCTGCGACAGCGCCGCACGCCCCTGACCCGCAGCGCCCAGATCAGCTGGCTGACGGCGGATGGCGGCCCGGCGGTGCGGTCGGTCACGGTGCCGGCGACAGAATTGTACGAAAGTGCGTTCAACGCCTTTGCCCGCGGCACCCTGATCGCCACCCCATCCGGGCCGGTCGCCATCGAGGACCTGATCCCGGGTGATGCCGTGCTGACCCACGACGGCGACGTCCTGCCGGTGCGCTGGATCGGCAGCATGACGCTGTTTCCCGACTTGCCCGTGGACAATCCGGACTTGGTGCAGGTCACGCGCCTGTTGACCGACCATTTCGCGCCGGGCAAACCCTTTGCGGATCTGCTGCTGGGTCCCGGCGCACGCCTGTTGGGCCGCGATGCCGGCCAAGCGGCGCTGGTGCCTGCTACGGCCTTGCGCGACGGGGTGTCGATGTTCGCCGTGCGACCCCGGCAGCCGGTGCAACTGCATCATCTGATGCTGTCGCGCCATGCGGTGATTTTGGCCGGGCAGGTGCCAGTCGAAACCTGGCATCCCGGCCCGGGCCTCGCGAAACGGATCGGCGGCACGCCGCTGGCGTTCCTGATGACGCTCTTTCCGCACCTGACGGACCCGTCCGACTTTGGCCCACTGTGCCTGCCGCGACAGGATCTGCAGGCGGACGCCCGTCCAGCGTTTGGCCAGTCTTATGATGACCAGCACGCTGGCAGCCTGACGATCGACGCCTGACAGCCCTTCGGGCTGACATGGCGCGCGCCGCCCCGGCTCCTCCCTCCGGGGCAGCGCGTCACCCGGACCTGCGCGATGGCGGGCCCGGCCCCGTGCTCAGGACCGTTCTCCGGCCGACCTTGTTCAGGCCGACCGTGCCAAACGTGCCTCCAGCACATCGAAGGGCACGCCGGGGTCATCCTTGGCACAGCGGATCACGAGGGATGTCTTGACCGAGGCGACATTGTCGGCACGCAGCAATTCCTCGGTCAGGAAATTCTGAAAGGTGGACAGGTCCGGGGCCACGCATTTCAGGATGAAGTCAACTTCGCCGTTCAGCATGTGACACTCGCGCACCAAGCTCCAGGCGCGGCAGCGCGCCTCGAACCGGCTGAGGTCCGCCTCGGCCTGGCTCTGCAGCCCGACCATGGCGAAGACCTGGACTTCGAACCCCAACTCGCGGGTATCGACCTTGGCGTGATAGCCACGGATGTAGCCGGCTTCTTCCAGAGTGCGCACCCGGCGCAGGCAGGGCGGCGCGGAAATGCCGACACGCTTGGCCAGTTCGACATTCGTCATCCGCCCGTCGGCCTGCAATTCGGCCAGGATCTTGCGGTCTATCGGGTCAAGTCTGGTTCCGGCCATTGCGCGTGTCTCCTTGGGGTCCGTATAGCAGAGCGCGAACCCGGCGCAACAATGTTTCGCGCCGGGGAAACTTCCTTACGCAAACTTGCGCCAGCGGCACTGTGGAGGGGGCCCTGCCCCCCGGCTTCGCCGTCCCCCGGGATATTTTCGAACCGAAGAAGCCGGAAACGCGGGTCCCAGGCTTCTCTGGTTTTCAAGTATCCCCGCCGGAGGCTCCCGCAGTCAAAGCGGGCGTGCCGCCAGAGGTGCGGGCGATGGCGGTGGTCTGATGTGTCACGGCCCGTCAACCGCGCGAACGCTTTCATCCCGGCCCTGCGCGGGCTATATCGCCTCGGAACCCGTCAAGGATACCAAACCATGTCTGATACCCGCCATACCCGCGTCCTGATCATCGGCTCCGGCCCCGCAGGATACACCGCCGGCGTCTATGCCAGCCGCGCCATGCTGGCCCCGATCCTCGTGCAGGGCATCGAACCCGGCGGGCAGTTGACCACCACCACCGATGTGGAAAACTGGCCCGGTGACAGTTCGGTCCTGGGCCCCGACCTGATGGTGCGGATGGAGACCCATGCCCGCGAGATGGGCTGCGAGATCATCGGCGACATCATCGTGTCGCTGGAACTGAAGGTGCGGCCCTTCGTAGCCAAGGGCGATTCTGGCACCACCTACACGTCCGATGCGGTGATCCTGTGCACGGGCGCGCGGGCGAAATGGCTGGGACTGCCCAGCGAGGATGCCTTCAAGGGCTTTGGCGTGTCGGCCTGCGCCACCTGCGACGGGTTCTTCTATCGCGGCGCCGAAATCGTCGTGGTCGGCGGCGGCAACACGGCGGTGGAAGAGGCGCTGTTCCTGACGAACTTTGCCAGCAAGGTGACCGTGATCCACCGCCGCGACAGCTTTCGCGCCGAGCGCATCATGCAGGACCGCCTGTTCGCGCATCCGAAGATCAGCGTGCTGTGGGACCATGAACTGGCCGAGGTGGTCGGCGAACATGACCCCAAGGGCGTCACCGGCGTGCGCGCCCGCAACGTCAAGACCGGCGCCATCACCGACGTCCCGGCGAAAGGCGTGTTCATCGCCATCGGTCATGCGCCTGCATCGGAACTGGTCGCGGGGCAGTTGGAAACCCATAGCGGCGGCTACGTGAAGGTCGAACCGGGTACCACCCGCACCGCAATTCCGGGCGTGTTTGCCGCCGGCGATCTGACGGACCATATCTATCGTCAGGCGGTGACCAGTGCCGGCATGGGATGCATGGCCGCGCTGGACGCAGAGAAGTTTCTGGCGGGCCACGCCACCGTAGCTCAGGTCAAGACGGTTCAGGCATGATCCCGCATGATTACGCGGCGCAGAAGGCCGAAACCTACGCCACCTTTGCCGAGATCGACGCAACCGCGGGCCTGCCCGAGGAAGCCGATATCGACTACATCTTTCTGCCCGGCCCCGGCGCCGACTGGACCGCGGTGATCGTCGCGTTGTCCGACGAAGGTTATGCGGCCGAACGTCATGACCCGGAACCGGACGACGCGGATTTCGCCGATGGGCCATGGTTAACGGCCACGCTGACCGACCAGCCGGTGTCGGCGTTGTCGATCTGGCTGGGCGAGGAAACCGCCACGCGAATCGCACTGGCGCACGGGTTTCAGCCCGATGGTTGGGGGTTCATGGGGTGACACCCGCATAGGGAGATCACGAGGCAACATATCACAACCATAGGGATTGCTGGCGCGCTACGGCACCTTTCCGCCACAGCGCAGCGATTTTCCCCGAATCTGCCGCGACAGTGCTTGAATTTTGCCGCGCGCGGGGTCTAGGAGGCCGCATCATTTGTGCCCACCCGGGCTGTTCAGATTGGAAAGTTTCCCGATGATTGCCAACCTCGCGCCGATCCCCGAACTTTTTGTGTCCTACGATTCAGCCCAGAAAATGAAGCTGGAGGCGGCGGGTCTGACAAGCTGGGACCTGACGCCCCGCCAGATCTGCGATCTGGAACTCTTGATGAACGGTGGCTTCAATCCGCTGAAGGGCTTCCTGTCCGAGGCGGATTACATCGGCGTCGTCGACACCATGCGGCTGGCAAATGGCACACTTTGGCCGATGCCGATCACGCTGGACGTGCCGCAGGCCTTTGCCGACAAGATCGAACTGGGTCAGGACATCGCGCTGCGTGATCAGGAAGGGGTGATCCTTGGCACAATGACCGTCACCGACAAGTGGCTGCCGAACAAGGCGCACGAGGCCAAGATGGTCTATGGCGCCGATGATCTGGCGCATCCGGCGGTGAATTACCTGCACCATCAGGCCGGTGCCGTCTATCTGGGCGGGCCTGTCACCGGCATCCAGCAGCCGGTGCATTATGATTTCCGCGGCCGTCGCGACACGCCGAACGAACTGCGCGCGCTCTTCCGCAAGCTGGGCTGGCGCAAGGTCGTGGCGTTCCAGACCCGCAACCCGCTGCACCGCGCGCATCAGGAACTGACCTTCCGTGCCGCCAAGGAAGCGCAGGCGAACCTGCTGATCCACCCAGTGGTGGGCATGACCAAACCGGGTGATGTGGACCATTTCACCCGCGTCCGCTGCTACGAGGCCGTGCTGGACAAATACCCGCAAGCCACCACCACCATGTCGCTGCTCAATCTGGCGATGCGCATGGCCGGCCCGCGCGAGGCGGTGTGGCACGGGTTGATCCGCGCCAACCATGGCTGCACCCATTTCATCGTCGGCCGCGACCATGCCGGCCCCGGCAAGAATTCTGCGGGCCAGGATTTCTACGGGCCTTACGAAGCGCAGGAGCTGTTCCAGAAATACCAAAGCGAGATCGGCGTCGAGATGGTCGATTTCAAGCACATGGTCTATGTGCAGGAAAAGGCGCAATATTATCCCGCGAACGAGGTTCCTGAGGGCTGCACCGTGCTGGATATTTCCGGCACCGAACTGCGCCGCCGCCTGCGCGAAGGGCTGGACATTCCGGAATGGTTTTCGTTCCCCGAGGTGGTCACCGAACTGCGCCGCACCTCGCCGCCGCGATCCAAACAAGGGTTCACGGTGTTCTTCACCGGCCTGTCCGGGTCGGGCAAATCCACCATCGCCAACGCGCTGATGGTGAAACTGATGGAAATGGGCGGGCGTCCGGTGACGCTGTTGGACGGCGACGTGGTGCGCAAACACCTGTCGTCGGAACTGGGTTTCTCGAAGGAACACCGCGACATCAATATCAAGCGGATCGGCTATGTAGCGTCCGAAATCACCAAGAACGGCGGCATCGCGATCTGTGCCCCCATCGCCCCCTACACCGCCACCCGCCGCGCCGTGCGCGAAATGGTCGAAGCCTATGGCGCGTTCATCGAGGTGCATGTGGCGACATCGGTCGAGGAATGCGAACGCCGTGACCGCAAAGGCCTATACAAACTGGCCCGCGAAGGCAAGATCAAGGAATTCACTGGCATTTCAGACCCCTACGAGGCGCCGACCACCCCGGAACTGCGGGTCGAGACAGAAAATGTCGAGGTGGACAACTGCGCCCATCAGGTCATTCTGAAACTGGAAGCGATGGGCCTGATCGCCGCCAACTGACCGAGTGCAAATGATGATAAACGCGCCCTCCGGTTGCGGAGGGCGCGTTCTTCTATGCACACGGACGCCTGCGTTAATCCGCCGCGGCGCTGATCAATGCGCGCTGACGGGCGCCATGTCGTTCTGGCGGGCCATCGCATTCGCCAGCAGCCGGTCGCGCACCAAGGCCAGCCGTTCGCCGGCGGCGTCATGCACCGCGTAGATGGTGGTTGCACCGGCCGCTTGCGGGCGCAATTCGGCTGGCAGGTCGGCCACATGCACGGCCCGCACGTAAACGATGCGTTCGGCCTCGGTGCCGGGAATGATCTGATCGTTATCCATCGCTCAGCCCTTTCTGATCTTGATGGTCTGCACCACGGTTTCGGGTTCGATCCGGCTGAGATCAACGTGCAACAGCCCGTTTTCCATGATCGCCTCGCCCACTTCGACGCCTTCGGCCAGCACGAAACTGCGCTGGAACTGTCGCGCCGCGATGCCGCGGTGCAGGAAAACGCGGCCCTCGCTGTCGTCCTT
The DNA here is from genome assembly GCA_041741655.1 of Rhodobacterales bacterium. GTDB lineage: Bacteria > Pseudomonadota > Alphaproteobacteria > Rhodobacterales > Rhodobacteraceae > UBA9554. The sequence goes on along the minus strand of JBGSJU010000025.1, from coordinate 2,357 downwards.
TTGCCGGCCGCGGATCACCAGTTGGCGATCTTCGACCGTGATCGCCAGATCGGTCTCGGCAAAGCCCGCCACGGCGAGCGTGATGCGATAGGACCAGTCCGAGGTCTGTTCGATGTTGAAGGGCGGATAGCCGTCATTGCCGGATTTCGCCGTCCGTTCCATCAGGCGTTCCAGTTGTTCAAAGCCCAGCAGATAGGGATGCGAGCCCAGAGTCATTTTCGTCATCGGTGCGTCCTTGTGCCAAGCGACCATCCAGTATGACAGGCCCCGCAACGGCGACCTGACACCCGAAATATGGGAAAGCGCAGGCGCGACTGCAAGTCCCCTTGCCGGGTGCAGCAAGGGCTTTGCGCGAAATGCAAAATTCCCTATGTTACAATCCTGCATCGGGAACGGAATCAGCACGATGAACGCGCCATTCGACATTTCGATGAAAACCGAAGACGTCCTGCGGGTGGAACTGGAAGTGTTCCGCCGCGAACACCGTGATCTGGACGAGGCGATCGTGGCCATGGTGGAACGCGGCACCGCCGACCAGTTGACCCTGCAACGGCTGAAGAAGAAAAAGCTGCGCTTGAAGGACATGATCCGCCTGATCGAGGATCGCCTGACGCCGGACATCATCGCCTGACACCGGCTTGCGCGCCGTTGCACCCCCGACGCGACCGGCTATAGTGCGCGCCTTGATCAAGATACGCGTTTTCTGGGGGCGGCATGGCGGCGATTGAAGTGGGCATCATCATGGGCAGCCAATCCGACTGGCCCACCATGAAAGAAGCCGCAGGCGTGCTGGACGAACTGGGCGTGCCCTATGAGACGCGCATCGTATCGGCGCATCGCACGCCCGACCGGCTGTGGGCCTATGGCCGCGACGCGGCAGCGCGCGGGTTGAAGGTGATCATCGCAGGCGCAGGCGGGGCGGCGCATCTGCCCGGCATGATGGCGTCGAAAACCCGCGTGCCGGTCATCGGCGTGCCGGTACAGACCAAGGCACTGGCGGGCGTGGACAGCCTGTATTCCATCCTGCAGATGCCGCGCGGCTATCCGGTGGCGACCATGGCGATCGGCGCGCCGGGAGCCTTCAACGCGGGCCTGATGGCGGCGGCGATCCTTGCGAATGGTGACGCGGCACTGGCTGCTCGGCTGGACGCATGGCGCGCGGCGCTGTCGGCATCGATCCCGGAAGAACCGACCGATGATTGACCCGCAAACCACAGCGCCACTGGCCACCGGGGCTGTGATTGGCATTCTGGGCGGCGGGCAACTGGGCCGCATGCTGTCGGTCGCGGCCAGCCGTCTGGGGCTGCGCTGTCATATCTATGAACCGGGCGCGGCACCGGCAGGCGATGTGGCCTTTCGTGTCACGCAGGCGGGCTATGACAATTCTGCTGCGCTGACAGATTTTGCCCACAGCGTGGATGTGGTCACCTATGAATTCGAGAACATCCCCACCGCCGCGCTGGATCTGATCGAACGGGTTCGCCCGATCCGCCCGGGGCGCGAGGCGTTGCGGATCAGTCAGGACCGGCTGTCGGAAAAGACCTTTCTGACCGGCCTTGGCCTGACCTGCGCGCCATATCGTGCTGTCGATACGCTGGATGATCTGCGCGCGGCGCTGGCCGATCTGGGTTGCCCCGCGATCCTGAAAACCCGCCGTCTGGGCTATGACGGCAAGGGACAGGTGCGGATTACCGCGTCCGATCAGGCCGAAGCGGCTTTTGCCGCGATGACCGGCGCGCCCGCGATACTCGAAGGCTTCGTGGCCTTTGACCGCGAGGTGTCGGTGATCGCCGCGCGCGGGCTGGACGGGCGCGTGGCGGCCTATGATCCGGGCGAGAATGTGCATCGCGATGGCATCCTGCGCACCACCACAGTGCCCGCCAACCTGACCGCGCGCCAGCGGCAGGACGCGGTGCTGCTGGCGGGCCGCGTGCTGAACGCGCTGGATTATGTCGGTGTGATGGGGGTGGAACTGTTCGTGACGGCGCAAAACACGACCGGGGGCCTGATCGTTAACGAAATAGCACCGCGCGTGCACAACTCGGGGCATTGGACGCAACAAGGCTGCACGGTGGATCAGTTCGAACAGCATATCCGCGCGGTGGCGGGGTGGCCGTTGGGCGATGGGGCGCGGTTCGTCGATGTGGTGATGGAAAACCTGATCGGCGATGACATGGCGCGCGTCGATGCCGTCGCCTGCGAACCGAATGCCGCGCTGCACCTCTATGGCAAGGCCGAGGCCAAGCCGGGCCGCAAGATGGGGCACGTGAACCGGGTGATCCCGCGCGGCTAACCCAGCAGCGCGGCGGCGATGGCACCGCTCGCATGGGTAATCCGCCCGCCCGCCAGCGTCAGGC
>JBGSJU010000024.1:0-2255 GCA_041741655.1 Rhodobacterales bacterium | reverse complement strand
GGCTTGACGGTCTGTCCTGGACACTGGCACCGCGCCGCGCGCCCGGGCCGGGCGAGGTTGAAATCGCGGTCGCCGCAACCGGGCTGAACTTTCGCGATGTGATGCTGATCGAGGGTCTGCTGCCGCCCGAGGCGATGGAGGGCGGATTTGCCGGGCCGCATGCCGGCATGGAATGTGCAGGCCACGTTCTGCGCGTGGGCGCCGGGGTGGAATTCGCACCGGGTGACAAGGTGGTGGCCTTTGTCGCGGACGCGTTTGCCAGCCATGTGACCGTGTCGGCCCACACGGTGATGGCCTTGCCGCCGGGGGTGGAAGCGACGCTGGCGGCCGCGATGCCTGTCGCCTTTCTGACCGCCGATCATGCGCTGAACGGATTGGCCCGGCTGCAAGCCGGCGAATGGGTGATGCTGACCGGCGCGGCAGGCGGCGTTGGACAGGCGGCAATGCAGATCGCCCGCCAAGCCGGGGCGCGCAGCATCGCATTGGCCGGAACGGCCGCCAAACGCCGGTTCCTGCAGGCGATGGGGGCGGAACACGTCCTCGACAGCCGGGATGCGGATTTTGCCGATCAGCTGATGCGGTTGACTGATGGGCGGGGCGTCGATGTCGTGCTGAACGCGGTCTCTGGTCTGCCGATGGAACGCGCGCTGGCCTGCCTCGCGCCGTTCGGCCGGTTTCTTGAACTGGGCAAGCGCGACTTTTTCGCCAATTCCATGCTGGGCATGCGGCCCCTGCGCAACAACATCGCCTATTTTGCGATCGATGTGGATCAACTGGTCAAACATCGGCCTGATCTGGCCAAACAGGCCCTAAGCCGCGTTGTGTCCGGTTTCGGCGATCGGAAATTGCACCTGCCCACGGTCGATGTTTTCGAGGCTCCTCGGATCGCCGAGGCCATTCGGCAGATGAAACGCCCGAATCACATGGGAAAGATCCTGATCCGGCCGCCGGAAGTTCCGGCGGTCCGCACAGCCGCACGCCCGATCGGTGGCACCTGGCTGGTTGTGGGCGGGACGCGCGGTTTCGGGCTGGAAACTGCGCGCTGGCTGGCACGGGCGGGCGCCAGCGCGTTGTGGCTGGTCAGCCGTTCGGGCGGGATCGACCCGTCGGTTCTGGCCGAATTCGCGGCGCAGGGCATCCCGGTGACCGTCCGGGCCGCCGACCTGACCCGCCCAGAGGCGGCGGAAACGCTGTTTCACGACCTGACCGCCAGCTTGGCAGGACAGCCGCTGGGCGGCGTGGTGCATGCCGCCATGGTGCTGGCGGATGGCTTGTTCTCCCACGTGTCTGACGCGCAATTGTCCGCCGTGCTGGGCGCAAAACTGACGATCGCTGAACAGCTTGACCGCTTGTCCGGGCCGCTGTCACCGCAGCATTTCTGGCTTTATACCTCGGCTGCGGGGCGATTTGGCAATCGGGGCCAAGCGGCCTATGTGGCGGGAAATCTGGGTCTGGAGGCGATGGCAAGGGCCCGGCGCCGTGCGGGCCTGCCCGCGATGGCGATTGCCTGGGGGCCCATTGCCGATGTCGGCACACTGGTCGGTCAAACGGCCTTGCGTAAGGCCATTGAAGCCCGCTTTGGTCAATTGCTGACCGCCCGCGCGGCGTTGGATGCGCTGCAACAGGTTGTCGAACGCGACCCCGACCGCGCCACGATCACCATCGCGCCGATGGATTGGCATCTGCTGCGCAAGGATCACGCCACGCTGGCCGGCCCCTTGACCGAAGAACTGGACCTGCGGGCCGAACAGGAACAGCGCCAAGCGGCGTTTGATCTTGCGGCATTGCTGGCCAGTGGCGACCCGGTCGGGGCGCATGCGGCGGTGCTGGATGTTCTGGTGGATGTTGCAGCGGATATCATGCGCGCCGTCGTGGCCGATATCGATGTGCGCCGGCCTTTGGTCGATCTGGGCTTTGACAGCCTGATGGGCATGAGTTTCAAGATCGCCGTCGAGGAACGGCTTGGCGTCGCCTTGCCAGTCATGGCGATGGGTGACGGCCTTACGCTGGCCGATATCGCAACCCAACTGGTGGCGGCGGGGCGCGATGGCGCGGCGCAGCACGATACGATTGACGAAATGGCGGCGCGCCATCTGGGCCGGTCGGTGGATACGGACGACCTGAGCGACCGGGTCCGCCGCAAAGTTGCGGCAGAATGAAGGGGCGAGGCGCATGGCGAACGAAGACCCCGATATCCTGATGCAGCGGTTGCGGGCCTTGCCGACGCTGGGCGCGCGGACCCAGCCGGTGCCGGG
>JBGSJU010000023.1:0-1746 GCA_041741655.1 Rhodobacterales bacterium | reverse complement strand
TGGGTGATCGAGGACGGGCCACCCCATGCCCCGGCCGTGCTGTTGTTGCACGGGTTGGGCGCGTCGGGACATTCGTTTCGCCACCTGATCCCTGCGCTGGCCGCGCGGTATCGCGTGATCGTGCCGGATTTGCCCGGTCAGGGTTGCACCCAGACCGGGGTGCGGGGGCGCAACGGTCTGGCCCCCACCGCACAGGATCTGGTGCGGCTGTGCGACACGCTGGGCCGGGCGCCGGTTGCGGTGATCGGCCATTCGGCAGGCGGCGCGATTGCCTTGCAGATGGCCCTCGATGCGTCCAAGAACGCACCGGGTCTGGCCGTGGTGGGCATCAATGCCGCGCTGGGGCAGTTCGATGGCGCGGCGGGCGTGCTGTTTCCGCGGCTGGCACAGGGGTTGGCGGCGATGCCGTTCGCCGCATCACTCGCCACGCTCTGGGCCAGCCCACGCATGGTGGACCGACTGCTGGATGGCACCGGGTCGGCGATGGATGCGGACGGGCGCGCGCAATACCGCCGTCTGGTGCAGGACGCCGACCATGTGCGCGGCGCGCTGGAGATGATGGCGCAATGGCGGCTGGACCGGTTGCTGGACCAGCTGGACCAGATCGCCTCGCCGGTCCTGCTGATCGCGGCCTAGGCGGACCGCGCCGTGCCGCCAAAGGTGTCAAAGGCGGCGGCAGCGCGCATTCCGGGCGCCACGTTTCTGCAGGTTGCCGGCGGTCATCTTGTGCACGAGGAGGCCGAGGCCGCCCCGCGCCTTGCCGCTCTGATCCGTGACTGGTTGGAGGCGACCCTGTCGGGTCAGGCCGGAAGTCAGGCCGGAAGTCAGACTGGCAGCGCGTCGCCGAAGATCATCTGACGATGCTGATCCAGATAGATGCGCAACCAAGGCGTATAGCGTTCTGGATTACGAACGATATCATTTTGCAGGTCGGGCAGTGATATCCAGCGCACCGCCTGCACCTCTGCCGGATCAAGCTGCATCGGCAGGTCCGCTGGGGCGTTTGCCACAAAGATATCCACCACTTCATGCTCAGTCAGGCCGACACCGGCAGTAGCGGGTACGGCGGCGCGATATTCCACGACGCCCACCGGGCGCAGGGTCAGGCCAGTCAGCCCCAGTTCTTCGTCCAGACGCCGATTTGCGCAGGATTCTGCGGTTTCACCCCAGTGCGGATGGGTGCAGCAGGTGTTGGTCCACAACCCTGGCGTGTGGTACTTGGTCTGCGCGCGCTGCTGCATCAGGATGCTATCACCGCGCAACACAAACACCGACACCGCCGGATGGCGCAATCCGCGCTGGTGCACGTCCAACTTGTCCACAGGCTGTAATTGTCCGTCGATCCAGGCTGGAATCAGCCCGGTCGGCACGGTTTCGGTCATGACCATTGTGGCGATACCAGCCCCATCAGATGTGCGACGTTCTTGACCCCGATCTTCAGATGCGCCAGGGGCCGCGCGGTGACAAGGCGCTTGTGCATGTAGGCATCAAAGGTCAGTTTCTGCACGTCGATATCGTGGCACAGGCTGACGAAACGCTCGCGGCGGTCGTCGCTGCGATAGTAGGCGTCCTGCATCGACCGCAGCACCTTGAACACGGTGCCATGTTCGCGCATGAACATCTTCCGCGCCACTTTCAGTTCCGCCACACGACCGGTGCGCAGGAACGCCTCGGCGGCCGTGGCTGCCGCGCGGCCCCCGGCCATGGCGTAATAGATGCCCTCGCCGGATGACGGCGCGACAACGC
>JBGSJU010000022.1:0-1580 GCA_041741655.1 Rhodobacterales bacterium | reverse complement strand
GCTGGCCGAGGCGCATCGCCGCTGGGGTCGCGGCGCGTGGCCCGACCTGCTGGCTCCGGCGATCCAGCTTGCAGATGACGGTTTTGCCGTGTCGCCGCGTCTGGCTGCCTTGGTGGCGGGCGATGCCGAACGGTTGGCGCGGCATCCTGCGACGGCAGATTATTTCCTGCCGGGCGGGCATCCCTTGCGCGCGGGGCAGGTGTTGCGCAACCCGGCCTATGCCGACACGCTGCGGATATTGGCGGCACAGGGTGCGGGCGCGTTCTATGCCACGGGCGCGGGCAGTATCGGGCAGGACATTATCGCGGCCGTGCGCGGGGCGGCGGACAACCCCGGCGACCTGACCCCGCTGGATCTGGCGATCTACCGCATCAAGGACCGCCCCGCCGTCTGCGCGCCCTATCGCGGGCACGAGGTCTGCGGCATGGGCCCACCATCGTCGGGGGGCGTCGCGGTGGCGCAGATCCTTGGGCTGATCGCGCCCTATGACATCGCCGCATTGGGTCCCGTCAGCGCCGAGGCGTGGCGGATCATCGGCGATGCATCCCGCATGGCCTTTGCCGACCGCGGGCAATATGTGGCGGATGATGATTTCGTGCCCGTGCCGGTCAAGGGTCTGCTGGACCCGGCCTACCTGAAGGCGCGCAGCGACCTGTTGCGCGGCGATGATGTCCTGCCCGAAGTGGCGCCGGGCAAGCCCGCATTCGACCATGCCGCCTTGGCCCCTGCACGGGCCACGGGCCGGGACTGGGACGTTCCGGCCACCAGCCATGTGTCGATCATCGACCGCTATGGCAACGCGCTGGCGATGACCGCCAGCATCGAAAACGCCTTCGGGTCGCGGGTGATGGCGCGCGGGTTCCTGTTGAACAACCAGTTGACCGATTTCAGCTTTGCCAGCCACGCAGATGGCGCGCCGGTTGCAAACCGCGTCGCGCCGGCCAAACGCCCCCGGTCCTCCATGTCGCCCACCATCGTCCGCCGCGACGGCAAACCGGTGGCTGTGCTGGGCAGCCCCGGCGGCAGCCAGATCATCGGCTATGTCGCGCAGGCGATCATCGCGCAACTCGATTGGGGCATGGATGCGCAACAGGCCGCCGCCATGGGGCATCTGGTCACCGGTTCGGCACCTTCGAGGTCGAAGCCGAAACCGCCGCCGCGGCGCTGGCCCCGGGGCTGACCGCGCTTGGCTATCAGGTGAAGGCGGGCGAAATGACATCCGGTCTGCACCTGATCACCGTCACGCCGGACTGGTTGCAAGGCGGTGCCGACCCGCGCCGCGAAGGCGTGGCGTTGGGCGAATAGCGCCGCACCCGCCCGAATAGCGCCGCACCCGCCCGAATTCGCCACTGCGCCATCATCGTCCTGCCCCAATCCGGAACTATGCCGCCATGGGAAACCGATGGAAAAGGGCTGGCGATGAAGGGCTATGTGGCAGGGTTCGGCGCGGTACTGTTGCTGGTTGGCGCGGGCGTCGATTACGACAGCCTGTCGCGCGCGCGGGGCGTGCCGTTGGGCGCGCTGTCACCGGTTGATTATGCCGCGTCCATTCCCGCCCGGTTCGCCGATTACCGCGCCGA
>JBGSJU010000021.1:0-3422 GCA_041741655.1 Rhodobacterales bacterium | reverse complement strand
ATTCATACAAAACGGCGCACGCCAACATTGAGTTGGTTTTGTAAACTCGCCATTTTGTTGCAAATGTCCGTGAATCAAGATAGCTTTTCTAACCGTGGGCCTTGCTGAAAACGTACCGAATCCTGCGCCCTAGGATATCTTGATCTTAATTGGAGATCATCATGTTTCCGGATGATATTGTATCGCCTATTCCATTAGGTGCCGGCGAATTTTTTGAACAAGGGACTGAATCTCTGTCTCGGTATACACTTGCGGCGTATCTTTTGCTTGCAGGGGTCTTGTTTGTTCAGCCGGAGGATGGCGAGCCTCGCGAACTTGGGATTATTCCTCCCGAAGATGCGCTTGGAGTTCTCGGGATCAGTACCTTGGATGGCGATCGTCTGCCACGAAACCAGTTGGACCTTCGTCAGCTTGCAGATGGCGCAATCGCGGGTGTTTCTCGACAGGAACTGGCAGATGATGCTGTGTCTGTAAACCTGAGCCAGAACCCAATTCTTGCCGCACAAATGGTCGCGCGAGGTTGTGCCGCAGATGACGAGTTGATAAGAGTATGCGCGCTTGGCTCCGCGTTTGATTTCTTTGACTTTGATACAATCGACATTGGTCAGCAGATTGACTGGTTTATTCGGAATGCCGAAGTCCTTGAGACTTTCGAACTGCTCGCAACCCTCTTGGCACGTGTTTTCCCTATCCCAGCCATCGGATATGCGACTGGCCAAGCAACGCCACAGAATACAACCTCTTCGGGTTTGCTAGCGGTTCATGGGACGGTCCTGCCTTTTCCGCAAGGCAATCGCCCCGAGTGGTCAGTGCCGCCTAGCGGCAGCCTGTTCACACACCTGAAAACTTTTCGCGGAGATATTTATTCTTCGCAAGATTACTATCGCTGGGAAGGCGGGTACACGGATTATGCGCGTGAGGTTGCGATAGCGAATCTTCGCGACTGGATCGACTCTCGAGGTTTGAATGGAATCGACATTGTGGCGCACAGCCATGGCTGCAACGTCGTTTTGGGTAGTACTTCGATTGGTGCAAGGTATCGGAAAATAGTGCTGCTAAGTTGCCCGGTCCACTGGAAAAAGTACAATCTGGCACAGAGCATGATCACCAACGATGTCGTGTCCATTCGCACGATTTTTGATTTGGTCATTCTCATGGATCGGGGGGCTCAAAGATTCCCTCCGCAAACAATCAATGAGGTTATTTTGCCTTTTTGGTTTACATCGCACAGTGCGACTGTAAAGCCGGCAAACTGGCAATCACAGAATCTGGACAAATATTTAAAGTGATCCTGCGAATCTATAGTTGCGAAAGTTGCGGAAAATTTCGAACTTACTGCGTTTTGACACCCTCACCTAAACATCCCCGCAAACCTGTCCCGCAACACATTCTTCTGCACCTTGCCCATCGTGTTGCGGGGCAACTCGTCCACTACCACCAGCGCGCGGGGGAGTTTGTAGCGGGCGAGTTGGTCGCGCAAGCTGGTCATGATGGCATCCACATCCACCGTCAGGCCAGGCCGCGCCACCAGCACGCCCAAGGGGGTTTCGCCGAAATCGGGGTGGGGCAGGCCGATGACGGCGCTTTCCAGCACGCCGGGGGCCTCGTCCAGTGCCAGTTCCAGCTCTTTCGGATAGATGTTGAACCCGCCGGAAATGATCAGGTCCTTGTTGCGGCCCACGATGGTCACGTAGCCTTCCGCGTCCTGTACCCCCAGATCGCCGGTGATGAAGAACCCGTCCGCCCGCAATTCCTCGCGCGTTTTTTCCGGCATCTGCCAATAGCCCTTGAACACGTTCGGGCCGCGCACCTCGATCTGGCCGATCTCGCCGCGGGGCAGTTCCACGCCGCTGGCATCGGTGATCTTCAGCTCCACCCCCGGCAAGGGCAGGCCCACGGTGCCGGCGCGGCGGTCGCCGTCATAGGGGTTGGATGTGTTCATGTTGGTTTCCGTCATCCCGTAGCGTTCAAGGATGCGGTGGCCCGTGCGTTCTTCAAACATCACGTGGGTTTCGGCCAAGAGCGGCGCGGACCCGGAAATGAACAGCCGCATCCCCTTGGTCAGGTCGCGGGTGAAGCGCGGATCATCCAGCAGGCGGGTGTAGAACGTCGGCACCCCCATCAGCGCGGTGGCGGTGGGCAAGTCGCGGATCAGGGCGTTCACGTCAAAGCCGCGGTAGAACCGCATGGCACAGCCCGCGATCAGACAGACATTGGTGGCCACGAACAGGCCGTGGGTGTGAAAGATCGGCAGTTGGTGCAGCAGCACATCGTCGCGGGTGAACCGCCAATGTGCTGTCAGCACCTCGGCGTTGGACAACAGGTTGCCTTGGGTCAGCATCGCACCCTTTGACCGGCCCGTGGTGCCGGAGGTGTAAAGGAACGCCGCCAGATCGTCGGTGTCACGGTCCACGGTGGCGAATATGTCGGGCTGGTCCTTGGCCAGATCGGCAAATGACCCGCTGCCGTCACCGTTCAACGTTTCCAGCCGCGCGCCCAGCCCGGCCGCAATGGGGCTCAGATCGGCGTGGCGGGCGGTATCGCACAACACCAGCTTGGCGCCCGAGTTCTCGATGAAATAGGCGATTTCGGGCCCCGTGTAGGCGGTGTTCAGCGGCAGAAAGATCACGCCGGTCTGCGCGCTGGCGGCATAGACGGCCAGCGCCTCGGGCGATTTGGCGATCTGCGCCGCCAGACGGTCCCCCGCGACCAGCCCCGCCCCGGTGATCGCATGCGCCATCCGTGCGGCCATGCGCAGAAACGCGTCATGGGTGATGACGCGGTCATCGGGCAGGATCAGGAATGGCGTTTGCGCGCTGGTGTGCGCGCCGAACAGGCGGTCGTAAAGCGGGTTCATGCTGGGCTCCTCCATCCTGTCGTTGTCCGACAGGACAGAGGTTTCGGCAAGGGGTCAGCCCACACGGAACACAGACTTAGGCGGCGTAGGCGGCCATCACGCGGGACAGGTGATAATCCTGATCGCCGTATTGCGCGTCCAGCATCACAAGGCGCTTGGCGTAATGCGACACCGGATATTCCCATGTCATCGCGATGCCGCCGTGCATCTGGATCGCCTCTTCGGCGATCATGCGGCCGGTGCGTCCGATCAGGTGTTTCGCCATCGCGGCGGACCGATCCGCATCCGGCCCGCCCAGATCGGCGGCGGCCTTGATGGTGATGGACCGGGCCTGTTCGATCTCGGTCAGCATATCGACGGCGCGGTGTTGCAGCACCTGAAACTTGCCGATCGGCACGCCGAACTGCTTGCGGGTTTTCAGGTAATCGATGGTGGTGGCCAAGGTGACCTCCATCGCGCCCACCGCCTCGGCACATAGCCCGACCATGGCGGCGTTGGTGGCGTCGCGCAGCGCGGCGCTGGCATCGGCCAGCAGCAGCGTGGCGAGCGTGTCGTCCAGCAGCAC
>JBGSJU010000020.1:0-6162 GCA_041741655.1 Rhodobacterales bacterium | reverse complement strand
CAATCCCAGCGGGTTGATCCAGACGCCGTCCTCCTCGGGCCAGCCATCTGGGCCGGCGGGCCGTTCCCAGGGCTGGCCCATCCGCAGCAGAGGGGCGCGCAGATTGCGCTGGATCGCACGTTCGTCCATGGCCAGAAACAGGTCCGGCGGCACCGCCAGCGCGCGACAGGCCGAGGCCAGAAAATCGAACGGCGGCTTGACGTTGCGCAGCACCGGATCCCAGGCAACGGGATGGTCCAGCAGGGTCGCGTAAACCGCCATCAGGTCGCCGCCGGTCGCCGCAAAGGTTGCCGCAAGCTGATCAACCAGCCCGGGGTCCGGGTCATCCGCAACGAAATGCACCGCCAGCTTGCGGGCGATGTGGCGGGCGCTGTCGGGGTGGGCGGCCAGCGCCTCCAGCGCGGCCAGCACATCGGCCAGTTTCGCATTGCCGGCCCCGCCGCCATAGACGACGCCCAGAACCGTTTCGGCGCCCGGTTCCGCCATCTTGTGCTGGAATTTGAACCCCACCTGCGGCTGATAGGTCAGGCCGGTCAGCAATTCGGCCAATTCGCGCACGTCGTCCTGCCCATAGGCCCCGTCCACGCCCAGCGTGTGCAGTTCCAGCAATTCGCGGGCCAGATTTTCGTTCAGGCCGATGCGTTTCACCCGGCCTTCTGCCAACAGCGCCTGCGCGGTCAGTGAATTGGGGCCGATGGCGGCCTCCTGATCCAGATAATGCAGCATCAGGGGCGCGGTAACCGCCGCCGCCACCAGATCGGCAAACCGCCCGGTGACATGCGGCCGGATCGCGGTTTCCACATAGGGTGACGCGGCGCGCTGCATCACGCCCGCCTTGCCCTGCGCGGTGAAATGATCGGCCCAGAAGCCGACCAGACGTTCGCGCAACCCATCCGCCGTATGGCTGCGGCGCTGGATCTGCTGGCCCAGCCATTGCCCCTGTGCGACCCGGGCGTCGCGTTTGACAAGACGTTGCGCCTTCAGGTGCCGCGCGGCCTCTTCGGGGTTGTCTTTCGATCTGCCGCGGGCCTGACGCGCCGCACGATTGGCCTGCATGCGGGCCATGAACGCCGGAAAATCCTCGATCGGAAACCGCTGCGCCATGTCATCGGGTCCGGTCAGGCGCGCCAGCATTGCGGCCGTGCCGGACGGCGGGGCGATGGCCGGTGACAGGCCGGTGCCAAAGCGCATGTCGGCCAGTTCGGGATCGAACCGCATCGCATTCTCCGCCATCTTGCCGCATCACGGCCCTATCATGAGCGGTATGCTAGCCGGTTCCTGCAGCACAATCACGCCGCCCGATCTGACAGCACCGTGATCTGAGCATGCAACCGCCGAGTACCGACGGCGGGTTACTTGTCGCGTGGGATCACGCGCAGCGACAGGTCCATCAACTGTTCCGCCGTGGGTTCCGACGGCGCGCCCATCAGCAGGTCTTCGGCGCGCTGGTTCATCGGGAACATGATGACCTCGCGGATGTTGGCGGTATCGGCCAGCAGCATCACGATGCGGTCGATCCCCGCCGCGCAACCACCATGCGGCGGCGCGCCATACTGGAACGCGTTGACCATGCCGCCAAACCGCCGCCGCACCTCGTCCTCGCCGTAGCCTGCGATTTCGAACGCGCGGAACATGATTTCCGGCTTGTGGTTGCGGATCGCGCCCGACACCAGTTCATAGCCGTTGCAGGCCAGATCGTACTGATAGCCCCGCACCGCCAAGGGATCACCCGCCAACGCGTCAAGCCCGCCCTGCGGCATGGAAAACGGGTTGTGTTCGAACTCGATCTTGCCGGTCGTCTCATCCTTGGCATAGATCGGGAAATCCACGATCCAGGCAAAGGCGAAGCGGTCCTTGTCGATCAGGCCCAATTCCTCGCCGATAACCGTCCGCGCCCGGCCCGCGATCTTTTCAAACGCCGCAGGCTTGCCGCCAAGGAAAAACGCCGCGTCGCCAAGGGACAGGCCCAGTTGCACGCGGATCGCCTCGGTCCGTTCCGGGCCGATGTTCTTGGCCAGCGGCCCCGCAGCCTCCATCCCCGAGCCATCCTCGGCCTCGCGCCAGAAGATATACCCCATCCCCGGCAGGCCTTCTTTCTGGGCCCAGGCGTTCATGCGGTCGCAGAACTTGCGCGACCCGCCTTTGGGCGCGGGGATCGCGCGCACCTCGGTGCCGTCCTGTTCCAGCAGCCGCGCGAAGACCGCGAAACCGGACCCGGCGAAATGGTCGGATACCACCTGCATCTTGATCGGGTTGCGCAAATCGGGCTTGTCGGTGCCATACCACAGGGCGGCGTCCTTGTAGGGAATCTGCGGCCAGCTTTCGGGTGCATCCACCCGCCGCCCGCCGCCAAATTCCTCGAACACCCCCGCGATCACCGGGGCAACCGTGTCGAACACGTCCGCTTGCGTGACGAACGACATCTCCATGTCCAACTGGTAGAAATCGGTGGGCGAGCGGTCCGCGCGCGGGTCTTCATCCCGGAAACAGGGCGCGATCTGGAAATACTTGTCGTAACCCGACACCATGATCAGTTGCTTGAATTGCTGCGGCGCTTGCGGCAGCGCGTAGAACTTGCCCGGATGCAGGCGCGACGGCACCAGAAAATCCCGTGCGCCTTCAGGGCTGGATGCCGTAATGATCGGCGTCTGGAATTCGCGGAAGTTGTTGCCCCACATGCGCTGGCGGATCGAGCGGACCACATCCGTGCGCAGCACCATGTTGTGCTGCATCGCCTCGCGCCGTAGGTCAAGGAAGCGGTAGCGCAGCCGCGTTTCTTCGGGGTATTCCTGATCGCCGAACACCTGCAGCGGCAATTCCTTGGCCGCGCCCAGCACCTCGACCCCGGTCGCGAACACCTCGATCGCACCGGTGGCGATCTTCGGGTTCACCAGCGATGCGTCGCGGGCCTTCACCCGCCCGTCGATCCGCACGCACCATTCCGCGCGCAGCTTTTCAACATCCCCAAACGCCGCGCTGTCGGGGTCGCAGATCACCTGCGTCATGCCGTAATGGTCGCGCAGGTCGATGAACAACACCCCGCCATGGTCGCGAACCCGGTGCACCCACCCCGCAAGACGCACGTCATGGCCGACATGATCGGCGCGCAGATCGGCGCAGGTATGGCTGCGATAGGCATGCATGGCGGGTTCTCCGGGGTGTGACAGTGACCGGACGGATACAGCGTGGCAGGCCGGGGAAGTCAAGCAAAAGCCCGCCGCCCTGTCCGCGGCACCCCCTTTGGCTTCTTCGGTTCGCAAATATCCCGGGGGGTCAGGGGGGCTGGCCCACCTGCTATCGTGCGGTCCGGGGGGCCGGCCTTCCGGCAACGTCGCTGATGCCCCATATGGGGTTGCGCGGGGGGCGGCGTTGTCTATAACCCGCAACAATTTGCGCAGGCCCTGCGGCCCGTCGCGCTGCCCGACCCTCAGGAGATGCCCCATGCCGAAACGCACCGACATCACGTCGATCATGATCATCGGCGCGGGGCCCATCGTGATCGGGCAGGCCTGCGAATTCGACTATTCCGGTGCCCAAGCCTGCAAGGCGCTGCGCGAGGAAGGCTACCGCGTCATTCTGGTCAACTCGAACCCCGCCACGATCATGACCGATCCGGGTCTGGCGGATGCGACCTATATCGAACCGATCACGCCCGAGGTTGTCGCCAAGATCATCGAGGCCGAACGCCCCGACGCGCTGTTGCCGACCATGGGCGGGCAGACCGCGCTAAACACGGCGCTGGCGCTGGATGACATGGGCGTGCTGGCGAAATTCGGCGTGCAGATGATCGGCGCCAACCGCCACGCCATCGAAATGGCCGAGGACCGCAAACTGTTCCGCGAGGCGATGGACCGGATCGGGCTGGAAAACCCCAAGGCCACGATCATCGCCGCGCCGAAACTGCCCAATGGCAAGTTCGACATCAAGGCCGGCGTGCAGGCCGCCATCGATGCCATCGAATATGTCGGCCTGCCTGCGATCATCCGCCCGGCGTTCACCCTAGGCGGCACCGGCGGCGGCGTGGCCTATAACCGCGATGACTATGAAGCGATCGTCAAAAGCGGTCTCGAAGCCTCGCCCGTGGCGCAGGTGCTTGTGGACGAATCCCTCCTCGGCTGGAAGGAATTCGAGATGGAGGTGGTCCGCGACCGCGCGGACAACTGCATCATCGTCTGTTCCATCGAAAACGTCGATCCGATGGGCGTGCATACCGGCGACAGCATCACGGTCGCCCCGGCCCTGACGCTGACCGACAAGGAATACCAGATCATGCGCAACGGCAGCATCGCTGTGCTGCGCGAAATCGGCGTGGAAACCGGCGGGTCCAACGTGCAATGGGCGATCAACCCCGCCGATGGCCGCATGGTGGTGATCGAGATGAACCCGCGCGTGTCACGGTCGTCGGCACTGGCGTCCAAGGCGACGGGGTTCCCGATTGCCAAGATCGCGGCGAAACTGGCGGTCGGCTATACGCTTGACGAGTTGGACAACGACATCACCAAGGTCACGCCCGCCTCGTTCGAGCCGACCATCGACTATGTCGTGACCAAAATCCCGCGCTTCGCGTTTGAAAAATTCCCCGGTGCCGAACCCCTGCTCACCACCGCGATGAAATCGGTCGGCGAGGCGATGGCCATCGGCCGCACGTTTCACGAATCGGTGCAAAAGGCGCTGGCCAGCTTGGAAACCGGCCTGACCGGGTTCGACGAGATCGACATCGCGGGTGCCCCCGACAAATCCGCCGTTGTCGCCGCACTGTCGCGCGCCACGCCCGACCGGATGCGCGTCATCGCGCAGGCGATGCGGCATGGCCTCAGCGATGACGACATCCATGCGGTGACAAAATTCGACCCGTGGTTTCTGGCCCGCATCCGCGAAATCATCGACGCCGAGGCCGATATCCGCAAGGCCGGCCTGCCGATGACCGAACACGGGCTGAGGCAGTTGAAGATGCTGGGCTTTACCGATGCCCGGCTGGCGAAACTCACGGGGCGTGACGAAGATCAGGTGCGGCGCGCCCGCCATAACCTTGGCGTCACCGCCGTGTTCAAACGCATCGACACCTGCGGCGCCGAATTCGAAGCGCAGACGCCTTACATGTATTCCACCTATGAAACCCCCGCGATGGGTGATGTGGAATGCGAGGCGCGCCCGTCGGATCGCAAGAAGGTGGTCATTCTGGGTGGCGGCCCGAACCGGATCGGTCAGGGGATCGAATTCGATTATTGCTGCTGCCATGCCTGCTATGCGCTGACCGCCGTGGGGTATGAAACCATCATGGTGAACTGCAACCCGGAAACCGTGTCCACCGATTACGACACGTCGGACCGGTTGTATTTCGAACCCCTGACGTTCGAACATGTGATGGAGATCCTGCGGGTCGAACAGGACAACGGCACGCTGCACGGCGTGATCGTGCAATTCGGCGGGCAGACGCCGTTGAAGCTGGCGAACGCGCTCTACGAGGCGGGCATCCCGATCTTGGGCACCACGCCCGACGCCATCGACCTGGCCGAGGACCGTGAGCGGTTTCAGGGGCTGGTCACCAAACTGGGCCTGAAACAGCCCGTCAACGGTATCGCGCGGTCCGGGGCCGAGGCGATCCGCATCGCGGGCGACATCGGGTTCCCGCTGGTGATCCGGCCATCCTATGTGCTGGGCGGGCGGGCCATGGAAATCGTGCGCGATCAGGCGCAGCTGGAACGCTATATCACGCAGGCCGTGGTGGTATCGGGCGACAGCCCGGTTCTGCTGGACAGTTACCTTGCCAATGCGGTCGAGGTGGATGTGGATGCGCTGTCCGACGGCACAACGGTGCACGTCGCCGGCATCATGCAGCATATCGAAGAGGCGGGTGTGCATTCCGGCGACAGCGCCTGTTCGCTGCCGCCGCATTCCCTGTCCGATGCCATCGTGGCCGAAATCACCCGGCAAACACAGGCGCTGGCGCTGGCCTTGGGCGTGGTCGGCCTGATGAATGTGCAATTCGCGGTCAAGGATGGCGCGGTTTACCTCATCGAGGTGAACCCGCGCGCCTCCCGCACCGTGCCGTTCGTGGCCAAGGCGACCGACTCTGCCATCGCCTCCATCGCCGCGCGGCTGATGGCGGGTGAACCGATGGCGAACTTCCCGCTGCGCGCCCCATACCCCGCCGGCGTCGGC
>JBGSJU010000019.1:0-8314 GCA_041741655.1 Rhodobacterales bacterium | reverse complement strand
GATCGACGATGCGGTGCGGCTGCGCGCCGTGGCGGGCATCCGGCTGTCCACCCCGGCCACCCTTGATTGCACCACGGCAGCGGCGATCAAACGCTGGGTGGAACGCGGGGTGATCCCCGAGGTCGGCAATCGCGGCGGCGGTGTCGCCGAGTTGCGGGTGGCGGCGTCCTATGCCTGTCGCGGCCGCAACAACCAGAAGGGCGCGCGGTTGTCGGAACATGCGCGCGGCCATGCCATCGACATTTCCGGCCTGACATTTCGCGATGGCAGCAGCCTGACCGTGCTGCGCGATTGGGGATCGGGGCGCAATGGGCGGTTGATGAAATCACTGCACCGCGCGGCCTGTGGACCATTCGGCACGGTTCTGGGCCCGAATTCGGACCGCTATCACCGCGATCATTTCCATTTCGACACGGCGCGATACCGCTCTGGTCCCTATTGCAAGTGACCCCGGTGCGACCCGGTCAGCCCGCGCGCAGCGCCCGGAAGACCGCCGCGGCCCCCCATCCCGCCACCACCGCGATCACCAGCGACAGCAAGCCGTAGATCAGCGGCTGCTCGCGTGACAGGGCATAGAGCGCACGTTCCAGCCCTTCCTTGCGGACATCGATCACCGCATCCTCGCGTGCGATCACCGTGCCGTCGCGCAGCAGGAAAATCCGGGTGGCATAGGCGCCTTCGACCAGTGCCGAGGGCAGGTCCAGCCGGACCCGGAACAGGGTCGCCTGATCTACCCGCACCGCGCCGTCCAGCCGCATGTAGGTGCCCTGCGCCTCGCGCAGCCGGATCAGCGCCTCGGTGAAATTCTCGACATCCGGTGCGGCAGAGGCGGCACCGATATCGCGGATGGCGCGGCGGGTGGTGATGGCATGGCGCAGATCCTCGGTGCTGGTCAGGATGTCGGCCAAGGGCGCCGAACTCGCCACCGCGTAGAACGACGGCGCCGCCGTCAGCGGCACCGCGACCGTGTTCACCCAGATGCCGAATCGGCGTTCCTTACGCCGCACCACCACCGGCTGCGACGGTCCGGCCAGCGTCACGATCACGTCCAGCGGCCCGTCCGGGATCGCCACCTCGCGCTTGATCGCGCCAAAGATCAGCAATTCCGACCCGTCGAATTGTGTGGTGATGGCGACCCGGTCCTGGCTGAGGCCAAGGACCACGGTTTCCTCGCTCGCCGCCGGTGCGGCCCAGACCAACAGGGCAAGGGCCAGCCACCGGATCATCCGGCGGTTCCCAGCGAATACAGATCCGCCGGTGGCCAGACCAGATCGAACCCCAGCTTGGCCCCGACCGCCAGCACCAGCAACGCCATCAGGATGCGCAACTGTTCGGCATTCAGCCGCGACCCCAGACCGGTGCCGATCTGCGCCCCGATCACGCCGCCGACCAGCAGCAGCACCGCCAGCACGATATCGACGGTGTAATTCGTGGTGGCGTGCAACAGCGCGGTAAAGGCCGCCACCACCAGCACCTGAAACAGCGAGGTGCCGACCACCACCTTGGTCGGCATATGCAGGATGTAGATCATCGCGGGCACCATGATGAACCCGCCGCCCACCCCCATGATCGCCGACAACAGCCCGACAACGAAGCCCACGATCACCGGCGGGATCACCGAGATATACAGCCCCGACACCCGGAACCGCATCTTGAACGGCAGTTTGTGGACCCAATCCCGACGCTGTACCCGACGCTTGACCGGGCCGGGCCGCCGGGCGCGGCGGATCGCGGACAGGCTTTCGACAAACATCAGCCCGCCAACCGCCGCCAGCAGCACGACATAACACAGTTGCACCACCAGATCGACCTGACCCACCGTCTGCAGCCACGAAAACAGCGCGACGCCCGGCGCGGCCCCCGCCAAGCCGGCCATGAACAGCACTGATCCCATGCGGAAATCCACGGTGCGGCGGCGCAGATGCACCAACAGGCCGGACACGGACGACGCCACGATCTGTGTCGATTGCGTGCCGACAGCAATGGCCGGCGGAATGCCGATGAAGAACAACAGCGGTGTCAACAGGAACCCGCCGCCAACCCCGAACAGCCCCGACAACACGCCCACAAACCCGCCCAGCCCCAGCAACAGGACCGCATTGACCGACATTTCGGCAATTGGCAGGTAGATCTGCATGTCTGGCGCGCCTTCGCGGGTCCCACCGTCAGATGACGCCTTTCACGGCGCCAAGTCAAACACCGCGCCCCGGTTTTTTCCGCGTTGCGGCATTGTGGTTCTGTCGCATGCCCTTGCCGCCGATCACGCCAGATCGCGCAGGAACCGCCGCAGCACCTGTTCCAGCTTGGCCGCGCCGATCGGGGCCATCGCCTTGGTATGTTCGTGGCTGATCTGTTCCGCGCTCATGCCCGCCGCCATGTTGGTGATGGTGGATATTGCCGCCACGCGCAGGCCCAGAAACCGCGCAAGGATGACCTCGGGCACCGTGGACATGCCCACAGCATCGGCGCCGAGGATCTTCAGCGCGCGAATTTCGGCGGGGGTTTCAAACGATGGTCCGGAATACCAGGCATAGACGCCCTGCGCCATGGTCACACCCGCCTGCGCCGCCGCCGCGACCAGCGCCGCGCGATATGCGGCATCATGGGCATCGGTCATGGAGACGAACCGCGCATCGGTCGGCTCGCCGATCAACGGGTTCAGACCCGAGAAATTGATGTGATCCGACAGGCACATGATCGACCCGGTCGGCATGTCGGGCCGCAGACTGCCTGCCGCATTGGTCAGGATCACGCCTTCGGCGCCCAGATCGCGCAGCACCTCCAGCGGGCCGCGCATCGCCGCCGGATTGCCCTGTTCATAGTAATGCGCGCGCCCGCCGAACACCGCGACGCGCACGCCTTCCAGATCGCCGATCACCAGATTCGGGTTGTGCCCCGACACGCCTGCGTGGGGAAATCCGGGCAGATCGGCGTAGGGGATTGTCACGCCATCGACGGCACCGGCCAGATGGCCAAGTCCGGAGCCCAGCACCAGCCCCAGCCGCACCGGAGCCGCCCCCGCGCGGGCCCGGATCAGATCAACGTTCTTTGACATAGGGTTCGCCTCCGGCGCGCGGCGGGATCGCGCGGCCGACAAAGCCCGCAAGGATGATGACGGTCAGGATATAGGGCAGGGCGTCCAGCAATTGTCCCTGTACCTTCACGCCGATGAGGTCTTGCAACACGTCGGGCCGCAGCGCGAGCGCCTGCAGGAACCCGAACAACAGGCAGGCCCACAGCGCATGCCACGGCCGCCATTTGGCAAAGATCAGCGCGGCCAGCGCGATGTAGCCGCGCCCGGCAGTCATTTCCTTGCTGAACCCGGCCTGCAAGGCGGTGGACAGATACGCCCCCGCGATGCCGCACAGCACGCCCGCGATCAGCACGGCGGCAAAGCGCAACCGCACCACGGAAATCCCCGCCGTATCCACCGCCGCCGGGTTTTCGCCAACCGCGCGCAGGCGCAGGCCGAACCGGGTGCGATACAGCACCCACCACGACAGGGGCACCAAAAGCAGCGCGGCATAGACGATGACCGCATGGCCAGACACCAATTCGGAATAGATCTGTGTCAGCGGGTCGGCTTCGCGCAACTCGCGGATCTTGGTCAGCGCGCCGGGCCAGATGATCGGCGGGAAACGCGCGGCCCCGGACAGTTGCGGCGTGCCACCGCCTTGGGCGAACCAGCTTTGCGCGACCACGACCGTGATGCCCGAGGCAAAGAAATTTACCGCCACGCCCGAAATCAACTGGTTGCCGCGAAAGGTGATCGCGGCCAGCCCGTGCACCAGCGCCAGCACCAGCGACCCGGCAATGCCCGCCAGCAGCCCAACCCATACGGATCCGGATGTGGCTGCGACCGCCGCCGCCAGAAAGGCCGCGACCAGCATCTTGCCTTCCAGCCCGATGTCGAAAATGCCCGCACGTTCGGAAAACAGCCCCGCCAGACAGGCCAGCAGCAACGGCGTTGCAAAGCGCAGCGCAGCGTCCAGAATTTGAACGAAGGTCAGGAAATCCATCAGGCACGCGCCTTTCGCCGGGATTGAAACGCGCGTTCCAGCGGCGCGCGGATCATCTGGTCCAGCGCGCCGGTGAACAGGATCACCAGCGCCTGAATGATCGTCACCATCTCGGTCGGGATCTGTAACTGGAACGACAGTTGCGCGCCGCCCTGATAAAGGAACCCGAACAACAGCGCCGCCAGCACCACGCCCACCGGATGGTTGCGCCCCATCAGCGCCACCGCGATGCCGATGAACCCCGCGCCCTCGGCAGAATTCAGCACCAGCCGTTCCGCCTCGCCCATCACGTTGTTCACGCTCATCATGCCGGCCAGCGCGCCCGAGATGACCATCGCGATCAGGATGATCCGGGTGCCGGAAATGCCGGCATAGCGCGCGCCGGTTTCCGAAAACCCGAAGGCGCGGATTTCATAGCCCAACCGGGTGCGCCAGATCAGCACCCAGACCAGAAACGCCGCCAAGAGCGCCAGCAGGAACGCGACATTCGCCGGGGCCTGCGGCGAGAAGGGGATACCGAACGGCGCCAGCATGTCGGCGAAATTCGGCAGGTGCGTGGCGGGGGGAAAATTGGCCGATGCGGGTTCCATGATGCCGGCGGGTTTCATCCGCTCGACCAGCAGGTAGTTCAACAAGGCACCTGCGATGAAGTTGAACATGATCGTGGTGATGACGATGTGGCTGCCGCGTTTCGCCTGCAACCACGCCGGGATCAGCGCCCAGGCCGCGCCAAACAGCGCCGAGGCCGCGATCGCCCCCAGCATGGCGATGGTCCAATGCGGCCACGGGATCAACAGGCAGGCCAGCGCCACGCCGACCCCGCCCAGCAGGGCCTGCCCCTCGCCGCCGATATTGAAGAGCCGGGCATGGAAGGCCACCGAAACCGCCAGCCCGGTGAAGATGAAATTGGTGGCGTAATAGAGGGTGTAGCCCCAGCCCCGCGTGGACCCCAACGCGCCGTCGATCATGACGCCCAAGGCGGTCAGCGGGTTCTGCCCGGTGGCCAGCAGCACCAGCGCCGAAATCGCCCCGGCCAGCAACAGCGAGATCAGCGGCAACAGCGCGACATCGGCCCATTTCGGCATCTTGTCCATCAGGCCGCCTTTCCCGCCATGCCGGCCATCATCAGGCCCAGTTCCTGCACGGTGGTCTGCCCCGGCAGGCGTTCGCCCATGATCTGGCCGTCGAACATCACCGCGATGCGGTCGGACAGCGCCATGATTTCATCCAGTTCGACGGAAACCAGCAGGATCGCCGCACCGGCATCGCGCAGCGCGATCAACTGCTTGTGGATGAATTCGATCGCGCCGATATCGACGCCGCGCGTGGGTTGGCCCACCAGCAACAGGCGGGGGTTCCGCTCGATCTCGCGGGCGACGACGATCTTTTGCTGGTTGCCGCCCGAGAAATTCCGCGCGGTCAGCCAGGGGTTGGACGGGCGCACGTCAAAACGCGTCATCTTGGCGGCGGTGTCGCTACGCAGCGCGGCCTGATCCATCAGGGGGCCGCGGTTGTAGGCGGGCGCGTGGTGATAGCCGAAGGCGACGTTTTCCCAGGCGAAGAATTCCATGATCAGGCCTTCGCGCTGGCGGTCCTCGGGGACGTGCCCGATGCCGCGCGCGCGCCGGGTGCGACCGTCGGAATGCTTTCCGGTCAGGTCGATGCCCTGCCCATCCATACGCACCCGTCCGGTACCTGCGCGCATGCCGCCCAGCACCTCAAGCAGTTCCGACTGCCCGTTGCCTGCCACACCGGCGATGCCAAGGATCTCGCCCGCCCGCACCGTCAGGCTGACGCCTTTCAGGCGCAGGACACCCTTGGCGTCCGTCACGCGCAGGTCCTCGACCTCCAGCACCAGAGCGCCGGGGGTGGCGGGGGCCTTGTCCACATGCAACAGCACCTTGCGGCCCACCATCAGTTCGGCCAACGCCTCGGGCGAGGTGTCGGCGGTGGTGACCGACGCCACCATCTCGCCGCGCCGCATCACCGATACGGTATCGGTGATGTCCATGATTTCGCGCAGTTTATGGGTGATCAGGATCACCGTCTTGCCCTCGGCCCGCAGCCGGTCAAGGATGCGGAACAACTGGTCTGCCTCGGCGGGGGTCAACACGCCGGTCGGTTCATCAAGGATCAGGATCTCGGCCCGGCGATACAGCGCCTTCAGGATTTCGACCCGCTGCTGCATGCCGACGCCGATATCCTCGACCACCGCGTCGGGATCGACGGACAACCCGTAATCGTCGGACAAGGCCCGCAATTCCGTGCGCGCCCGCGCCAGCGACGGCCGCAGCAGCGCGCTGTCCTCGGCCCCCAGCACGATGTTTTCCAGCACGGTGAAATTTTCGACCAGCTTGAAATGCTGGAACACCATGCCGATGCCGGCGGCGATAGCGGCTTGGCTGTCGGCAATCTGCACCTCGCGGCCCTTGACCCGGATGGTGCCGCTATCAGCGTGGTAAAACCCATAAAGGATCGACATCAGCGTGGATTTTCCCGCGCCATTCTCGCCGATGATGCCATGGATGGTGCCGGGCATCACCCGCAGCGATATGTCCTTGTTCGCCTGCACCGGCCCAAAGGATTTTGAAATGCCGGTCAGTTCAAGAACGGGATCGGTCATGCGGGGTGCATCCTGTGCGAAAAGGGCCGCGCTGAGCGGATCAGCGCGGCCCCGGCAGGGTGTCAATGGATCAGAACGTCAGCGCGGGGCACTTTTCGTCCGACATGTAGTCATGCACCTTCAATTCGCCCGACGCGATCTTGGCGGCGGCGGCGTCCACGGCGGCCTTCATGTCGGCGGACACCAGCGCGGCGTTGTTGTCATCCAGCGCATAGCCCACGCCGCCATTGGCAATGCCCATCACGTTGATGCCCACTTCCACCGCATCGCCGGCCTTGAACGCGTCATAGACCGCGTTATCGACCCGCTTCAGCATCGAGGTCAGCACCTTGCCCGGATGCAGGTAGTTCTGGTTCGCGTCCACACCGATCGACAGGATGTCCTGATCGGCCGCCGTTTGCAGCACGCCGACCCCGGTGCCGCCCGCGGCGGCATAGACCACATCGGCACCTTGGCTGATCTGCGCCAGCGTCAGTTCCGACCCCTTGACCGGGTCGTTCCATGCGGCGGGCGTGGTCCCGGTCATGTTGGCGATGACCTTGGCGTCGGCCTTCACGGCCTTGACACCCTGGGCATAGCCGCAGGCGAACTTGCGGATCAGCGGGATGTCCATGCCGCCGATAAAGCCGACAGTGCCGGATTCCGACGCGGTCGCGGCCATCATGCCGACCAGATAGGATCCTTCATGTTCGTTGAACACCACGGACCGCACGTTGGGCGCATCCACCACCATGTCAATGATGACGAACTTGGTATTGGGGTGATCCTTGGCGACGGTTTCCAGCGGCGTGGCCCAGGAAAAGCCTGCCATGACGATGGGGTTGCTGCCACCTTCGGCGAACTGCCGGATTGCCTGCTCGCGCTGCGCGTCCGAGGTGATCTCGAATTCGCCGAACTTGCCGCCGGTCTCAGCGGCCCATTTCTGCGCGCCGGCAAAGGCGGATTCGTTGAACGATTTGTCGAACTTGCCGCCCAGATCAAAGATCAGCGCCGGGTCGGCCAGCGCGGCACCGGCGGTCAGGGCCAAGGCGGCGGTGGCGCACAGGAATTTCTGCGTCAAGGTCATTGGATTGGTTCTCCCGGTTGTTGGCGCCTTTGGCTCTGCGGCCCGTGGCGCACACGATGGCGCAGAATAGGCCCACCCGCACCACAGGGGTCAACTGGATTCTGGTGACGCCGCGCGGCTGACGCTAGGGCAGCGCCCGCGTGAGGATCAATGCGGCAACCGGCGTCCCGTCCGGGTCGCGGAAATAAGCCGGGCGGCGCGCGGTCTGGACATAGCCCTGTGTGGCGTACAACGCACGGGCAGGGGCGTTGGTCTCGGCCACCTCCAGAAAGGCGCGCGTGGCACCGCGTTCTGCGGCCATGGCGTGAAAGTCGCTCAGCGCAGCTTGGCCAAGGCCTTGGCGGCGGTGGGCAGGGTGGGTGGCCAGCGTCAGCAGTTCCGCCTCGTCGGCCACGGCACGCCCCAAGACAAAGGCACGGACATCGCCGGTCAGGAACACATGCGGCGAGGCCAGAAGGTCTGCGATTTCCGCCGCCGACCATGCGCGGAGTGACCCGCCGGCGAAGGCCAGCGCATGGGTTGCGGCAAGCTGCTGCGGATCAGGCATCAAGGATGACCGGCGGCGGGTCGGACGCGGGCGCGGCATCCGCCGCCCGCAGGTAGAGC
>JBGSJU010000018.1:0-7347 GCA_041741655.1 Rhodobacterales bacterium | reverse complement strand
CCCGGCGGTGCCGCTGGACCCGCTATTGGCCGGGTTGCGCGGACATGGCCTGCGGCTTGGCGTGATGACGAACGATTCAGAGGCCGGCGCACGCGCCCATCTGGGTGCGGCGGGCGTCATGCATCTGTTCGATTTCATCGCGGGCTTCGACAGCGGCTGGGGCGGCAAGCCGGATCCCGCGCCGCTTTTGGCCTTTGCGCACGCCACCGGACTGTCCCCCGCCCGCGTGGTCATGGTGGGGGACAGCACGCATGACCTGATCGCGGGCCGCCGCGCCGGCATGCAGACGGTGGCCGTGTTGACCGGCATGGCCGAGGCGGACGAACTGGCCCCCTACGCCGATGTCGTTCTGCCCGATATCGGCGCTCTGCCGGACTGGCTGCGGGCCTGAACACCCCACGGTTTCTTTGGTTCAGAAATACCCCGGGGGGCCCCGGATCAAATCCGGGGCGGGGGCGGCGCCCCCGTTCACGCTCACCGCAACCACAACCCCGCCGCCTTGATCTGGTTGCGGATCATCTGTTCGCGGCGCGGCAGGTCGGCGCGGTCGAACATCGCGCGCACCTCGGCGCCCTTGTGCTGATAGATCATCCGTTTCGCCGGTTCCCAGGTTTTCAGCAGCTTTTTCATGCGATTGGGCGCTGCGATCCGTTCCAGCATCGCCACCACGCGGTCATCCTCGCGCGCATACAGCAAGGGCAGCGTGCGCCAGTGGCAACTGACCTGCCCATCCAGCAAGCCCTGCGGCAGCGTCTGCCGTCCGCCGCCGAAACTGTGGATCACCAGTGGCAGCGCCACCTGATCCAGCCACGGGTCAAGGCTTTGCAGCACCAGTTCGGGCGGCGGATCGTCGCGGATCGCCAGCGCATAATCGAGGAACCTCTGGCCGAAAACATGCGGACAACGGTAATAGAAATACCCGGCGTTGAAATACAGATAGCGCCGCCAGTATTCGTCGGGCTGGGTCAGATCGAGCGCGGCGGCGTAATCCAGCCCGAACTTGTCATACAGCGACCGCCAGATCGTACCATAGCCCGGGCCGTAGAGTTCCAGTTGCGGCCAAGTGCCTTCCACTTTCAGCGACGCCGATGGCCGGTCGAAATCAAAGGGCACCAGCGCCGGATCATCGAGGATCAGCGTGTCGGTATCGAAGAACACAAACGGCTGCCCGGCGGGCAGGGCAAACAGCGCCTCGATCTTGTTGCCATAGGGGTAGGACTGGCCGAAATGGCGGTTGTGGAACGGCAGGATCGTGCCATCCAGCCGGGCGATCAGGTCCAGCACATCCGCGTCGCGGATTGCGGGGTCGTCGGACCACAGCGGGCCCGCCTGCGGCACCGCCACGAAAACCTGCCCGGCAAAGGCCGGCGCCGCTTCGCGCAACGACGCCAGAAACAGCAGCGCCTCGTACATGAGCCGGCCCTGCTGGCCCACAATCATGATGTTGAACGCAGCAGGGGCCCGGTCGCCTGCCGTCGCTGTCTGTCGTGCCATGCTGCGCTGCCTCGGCGGTTTTGCCAGCAGTGTAGGCAGATGCGGCGCGGGGTAGAAGCCCGCTTGTCCCTTGTTGCGCCGAGTTCCGGCAGGGGGCTGGTCTGTTACCGCAGCAACAGCACCGGCACCTTGCAGGACCGCAGCCGTCCGCGCCCGCCCGTTTTCACGTTGATGATCGACTGCCCGATCATCGCGCAGCCCGCCATGCCGCCGATGAAGCCGGTCGCGGTGTTGGCGATGCCCTGGCCGATGCATTCCTGATTGCGGTTGGATCTGGTATCGGTCAGGTCATCGACGATGTTCTGCGTCATCAGGCTTTCCAACAGGCCCACCACGGCAATGGAGACCGAAAAGGGCAGGATCATCGTCAGGGTTTCCAGCGTCAGCGGGATCTGCGGGATCAGGAACACCGGCAGCGTGTCGGGCAGCGCGCCCATGTCGCCCACCGTGCGCACATCCCAGCCCGAACAACAGCGTCAGCCCGGTCAGCACCACGATGGTCACCAGCGGCGAGGGGATCGCCTTGGTCACCAGCGGGAACAGGTAGATGATGCCAAGGCCGGCGGTCACACGCACATGGGTCAGCCATGTGACGCGCATGAGGTCAAGTTCGGGCGGCTGCGCCAGAAAGATCAGGATCGCCAAGGCGTTGACGAACCCGGTCGTCACGGATTTCGACACATAGCGCATCACGAACCTCAGCCGCGCCAGCCCTGCGCCGATCTGGATCAGCCCGGCCACCACCGTGGCGGCCAGCAGGTATTGCAGCCATGATCCTTGACCAGCGTCACCATCAGCACCGCGGTCGCTGCCGTGGCGGCCGAGATCATGCCGGGCCGCCCGCCGGTAAAGGCGATCAGCACCGCGATGGAAAAGCTGGCATAAAGCCCGACCTTGGGATCGACACCCGCGATGATCGAGAACGCGATCGCCTCGGGGATGAGCGCCAGCGCCACAACCAGACCGGCGATCAGGTCGCCGCGGATGTTGCCGAACCATTTCTCGCGATAAGTGTCGATGGAAAACATGACGGTCCTTTCCTGTTGGCGCTTCAGGGGCGCGTAACCGCTGCAGCGCGGCATGGGCATCTTTCAGGGCTTTCAGGCCTCAGGACCGGCAGGAATGGTGGTGGTCGCAATCCCGGCTGCACCCTGCCTTACGATCCAAGTTCCTTGCGAACAGGGAAATTCAAGAGGATCGACGGAACAGGGATCGCCACGACGTCATGGAGCGTGGAGTTCGCTTCGCGCTTCACACATCCGATCAACCTGCAGCGCCTCGCTTCGGCCCCCCCCTGCCGAACATGCGGCAGTGTCGGGTCGCTGCGCTGCCGGAACAGTTTGGGCGTCGGGTCGAGGCTGGTGGGATATCGCCCGCCAAAAAAATGGCAACAGGTTCAATTTCGGACGCGCGCTTTTGTCCGGGATCCAGCGAAAAAACTTGTCAAGTCGTCCGAGGCTGGTACCATTTACGATGACCTCCGGAACGGTGCTTTCAGAATGTGCATGACCTGCTCTGAAGCCATCGAACGTGGTGGCACCCTGATAAACCCGTTCCTGTGCGGCGCGCCAGTGACTCGGGCCACAAAGCATCGGATCGAAACGGACATCTCGCACCACCAGTTCTTTGATGGACGCGCTGCCGTGGTCGGCCTGTACGCAGGCCTTGGCCTCGCCCCAGGCCAACTGCGCGCGCAGACACCGGTCTTTCTTGCCAATCTGCGGTTTTTCGATGGCACCACTCTGTTGCGCGAAGAAGGGGCGTGGTGGTCGATTCAGCGGTTCTTTCGGTACGAGGATTCGAAGCCACGAAGCAACTCCATCCAGCATCAAACGGCCGAAGAGGTCGCGCGGGGCACCGTGGGTGCCTTCGAGATGGGCCGGTCCGAAGGCATCAACATGGCTGTCGGCACCGATATCCTGCTGAACCCGGGCGGGTCGCAGGGTCAGGACCGCCAGCTTGCCAAACTGGCGCGGTTCATGTCGCCGCTGGAGGCGCTGGCCATGGCCACGGGCAAGGCCGGAGACCTACCTGCCCTGTCCGGGCCCCGCGACCCACACGAGGGCCGCCTCGGCGTGATTGCCGAAGGGGCGCATGCCGACACTCTTGTGTGGGACGGCGACCCCGAAACGGATCTTGGCTTTTTGAACGATACCACCAGCAACCTGCGGCCCGTCAGGAAGGACGGACGCATTGTCAAGGAGACGCTTTGATGACCCTGCAACCAAGCCCCGTCCTTGCCTCGCTGATTGCTGGCGCGGTCCTTGCTGGCGCTGCAACGCTGGCCCCCTTCGCCGCCACAGCGCAGGATTGGTCGGGTCAGGTCACACTTTATGGTTGGGGCGCCGGCGTGAGCGGCGATTTCACACCTTTCGCTGGTGCTCCGACCCTGTCCTTTGACAAGTCGCTGTCCGAAATACTGGAGGATCTGGACGGCGCGTTCTTCGTCACCGGTCTTGCCCGGCGGGGCGATCTGGTCCTGTTCGGGGATCTGACCTATACGTCCTCGTCACGTGCAGGTGTCGTGCCGCCGGGTATTCCGGCTTCGGGTGAACTCACCATGCGGTCGTTGACGCTGGCCGCCGGCAAGCGCTTCGATACAAGCGGCAATACCACGGTAGATGTGCTTGGCGGCCTGAGGGCGTGGGACATTGATGGTGCGGTCAGTTCGCCGGTGCTGAGCGTGGCCCCTTCGACAGACTTCGTTGATCCGATCGTGGCGGTGCGCGTGAATTCCCGCCTGTCAGACCGCTGGTCTGTTCTAAGCTACTTGGATGTCGGCGGCTTTGGCGTCGGGTCCGATCTGACATGGCAAGTTGCCGTGACGGCGAATTACCGTGCCCGGGACAATCTTTATCTGTCATTCGGGTGGCGGCATCTGGCGGTGGACTATTCCAAGGACGGGTCGGTTTTTGACGGGGCCATGACGGGGCCGCAGATCGGCCTGACCGTGCAGTTCTGAACGACGGGATGATCGGACCCGGGCGATCGTATGGTCTTGGGTTGCCCGGCGTCATAGCAATCAGGGACTATTTCATCGGAGGGTGAGTCAGATGTGTCTTGGCAAGCGTAGTCTGGCGTTCCTTGTCGCGTGTTTCTTGGTGCTGCACACCCCTGTGGCACAAGCCTGCACCCGGGCCGTCTATCTTGGCCCCGAGGATCGCATCCTGACCGGCCGAAGCATGGATTGGAAAATGCCGATGGTCAGCAATCTTTGGGCTTTTCCCAAGGGCATCGTGCGCGACGGTGCAGCGGGCGAGCGTTCCGTTGCATGGATATCGCGTTATGGCAGCCTTGTCGTTTCGGGTTACGACATTGCCACAGCGGATGGCATGAACGAAGTGGGTCTTGTGGTAAACCTGCTCTGGGAGGTTGAAGCCGCCTACCCCGAAGATGATGGCGTCACGCCGCGCATCTCGCTCTCGGTCTTTGCTCAGTATCTGCTTGACCGATATGGCACCGTTGCCGAAGCCGTTGCCGACCTGCGCGACAACCCGGTACAGGTGGCCGGAGGCGACGTGCCCGTCGGCCCTCCCGGCAAGGCGGCAACGGTCCATGTCTCCATGTCCGACGCAAGCGGCGACAGTGCGATCATCGAGTTCGTCAGGGGTGAAATGGTCATCTGGCATGACCGCACCTACCAGATCATGACCAACGAGCCGACTTATGATCGGCAGCTCGCCATCCTGGATTATTGGCGGGGCGTGAACCCGCGCGAGTTTCTTCCGGGAACGGTGCGTGCGACAGACCGCTTCGTGCGGGCGAATTTCTACATCAATGCAGTCGAGCAAAGCGCTGACGCACGAATTGCGGCTGCTTCTGTCTTCAGCGTGATCCGTCAAGCTTCGGTGCCGTGGGGCATCAGCATCGCTGACCAGCCCAACCTGTCGACCACGCGCTGGCGGGTCGTCGCTGATCATCTGGACAAACGTTACTATGTGGAGTCGGTCACATCGCCCAGCGTATTCTGGGTAGATCTTGCCAACCTCGACCTGACCGAGGGGGCACCGGTCAAAAAGCTTGACCTTGGTTTGGACATGGAGCGCATTCTGTCAGGCGAAGCCTCGGCGTTTTTCGAGCCAAGCGCATCCTTTGTGTTCCAGCCCGCGGATTGACCGACCTTCGAGAACTTGGGTGAATTGGTTATCTGGCATGACCGAAACCATCGGATCATGACCAACAAGCCGACTTTTGATTGGCAGTTCGCCATGCTCGATTATTGGCGGGGCCATGACTGGGCCGCAGATCGGCCTGACCGTGCAGTTCTGAACGACGGGATGATCGGACCCGGGCGTTCGTTTGGTCTTGGCTTGCACGGCTTCATAGCATTCAGGGACTATTTCATCGGAGGGTGAGTCAGATGTGTCTTGGCAAGCGTAGTCTGGCGTTCCTTGTCGCGAGTTTCTTGGTGCTGCACACCCCTGTGGCACAAGCCTGCACCCGGGCCGTCTATCTTGGCCCCGAGGATCGCATCCTGACCGGCCGAAGCATGGATTGGAAAATGCCGTAGCAGGTCAATTCGCAAAAACCAGGCCCTCTGCGAAACCATTTCCTCACATAAGATGATCTCTTGCCTCGCCGGCCGCGGCTTTGGACACAGGCGTCAGCCCGCCTGTTCGCCCTGCCGGATGGCCCGCACGAAGCTGCGGGCGATGTCGGTCACACTGGTCCGACCGTTGGGGTTGAACCAGACAGGCACCCAGTTCAGCGCTCCCAGCAGTTGCAGACGCAGCAGACGTCGGTCGGTATCGGGGTGCAGGTCAAGGGCCGCGAACAGGTCGATGAACAGGGTTTCGTAAGAATTGCGATGCGCCTTGAGGCGATTGTTCAAGGCATCCTGACCCTTGGGAAAGTTGGGCGAGACGATGGTGACAAGGCTGCCGCTGCCCAGCAACGCCTCAAGATGTGCGATGGCGGCGCATTCGATGCGGTCCCAGGGATCGGTCACATCGGCGATCGCCTCCTGGACATGGTCTGTCATGCTGTTGACCACGCGCTCGTGGATATCCAGCAGCAAGTCTTCCTTGGAGGCGAAATGATAATAGAGCGAGCCGGGCAGCATGTTTACCGCCGCCGCGATATCGCGCATCGATGTGCCATCAAAGCCCTGCCGCGCGATCAGTTCGGCGGCCTTGTCCAGGATCAGTTCGCGCTTGCTCAGGCGTGCGGCCTTGGGGCTTGCGGCTCTGGGGCTTGCGGGCTGTGCCTTTGCCACTCCGGGCTTCCTTGTTGCTTCTTGCATTGCCTAGCGAGTGTTTGTTTGAAAATCGTGCCAATTACAAGCAAGATGCGCAAAAGGGTGGCAAGAGGAGAGTGTCGATGCAAGGGCAAGCGGAATTGACGTTCAGCGGCCCGGTGGCGCGGCTGGTGTTTTCCAACCCCGACCAAGGCCTGATGGACCAGGCGATGGAAAACGCGCTGGTCGCGGCCATTGCTGCGGTCGAGGCGATGCCCGAGGTCCGGGTCTGCGTGCTGGCCGGCGCCAGCCCCGGTGTTTTCATCCGCCACTATGACCTGAAGGTGCTGGCCCCGCAATCCGCCGGGATGATCGCCCGCGGCATGGCGTTTTCCGAAGCCCGCCCGGTACGCGAGGCCGGCATCCACACCGCCATGCGCCAGATGGAGGCCGGGCGTGTGATCTATCTGGCAGCGATGAACGGCACGGCAATGGGGGGCGGGTTCGAACTGGCGCTGGCCTGTGACCTGCGGATCGTCCAGCACGGCGATCACCGGTATGGCCTGCCGGAAATCAACCTTGGCATCCTGCCCGGTGCGGGGGGCACCCAGCGGTTGCCGCAGCTTGTCGGGCTGTCGCGCGCGCTGGCCATGACCCTGACCGGCGATACGCTGGAT
>JBGSJU010000017.1:0-2887 GCA_041741655.1 Rhodobacterales bacterium | reverse complement strand
CCCGCGCCATCCGCGCTGCGTGCCGCGTTGAACGCCGCCTTGTAGCCCGCGACCAGCGTCGCCTGCCGCGTTTCCGGCAGGTCGGGCACAAGCACCGCCATCGCCCGGTCCAGCGACAGCCCGACAATCGACAGCACCGCCGCACGGTCGGGGCAGTCCAGCCCTTCGCCCGCAAAGGCCGCCGTCATCGCGCCAAGGATTTCCGCCTGACTATCGACCAGCGTGCCATCGACGTCGAATATCACCAGCTTCCGCGTCATTCGCGGATCGACTCGAACGGGTCATCCTCGGCCAGCGACAGGTCCCATTGGAACATTTCCCACGTGCGTTCCATGTGGTCGGGCAAGGGCGCGGTAAAGATCATCTCGCGCTTGGTCACGGGATGTTCGATGCTCAGCCGCCGGGCGTGCAGTTGCATCTTGCGGCTGATGTCGCCGCCCATCACGGCACCCCAGCCATCGCCAAGGTTTTCCTGCCCCGACCCGCCGTACTTGCCGTCGCCGGCGATCGGATGACCCAGTTCGGCCATATGCGCGCGCAACTGGTGCGTGCGCCCCGTCACCGGTTCCATCGCCACCCAGGCACAACGCCGCCCGACGGATGAAATAACCGCATAATCCGTCACCGCGCGTTTCGCGCCCGGCGTGCGGTCCACCTCGGCGGGGTGGATGCATTGCATCTTTTCGCCCTCGCCCGCCGCGCCGTGGCCCGGCGCCTTGATCAGGCCATACTTGATCGTGCCCTTCTTGGGCGTCGGCACACCGGCCACCACGGCCCAATAGATCTTGCGCGTCGCCTTGTGCCGGAACGCTGCCGTCAGCGCCGCCGCCGCTGTGCGCGTGCGTGCCATGACCAGAACGCCGGACGTGTCCTTGTCCAACCGGTGGACAAGCCGCGGCTTGTCCTCCAGCCCGAACCGCAGCGCATCCGACAGCGCATCCAGATGGCGCAGCGTCTTGGACCCGCCCTGCACGGCCAACCCCGCCGGTTTGTTCAAGACCAGCATGTGATCATCGCGCCACAGCACGCAGGCCTGGATCATCTTGACGTCGGCGGCCGAGATGCGCATGCCCCCCGGCACCTCGGGCGGCGGGGTATCGGGCAAGGGCGGCACCCGGATCGTCATGCCGATTTCCACCCGGTCCGATGCCTTGGCCCGCGCGCCGTCGATGCGCAATTCGCCCTTGCGGCAGATTTTCTCGATCACCACCTGGCTGACCTGCGGAAACTGCCGTTTCAGCCAGCGGTCCAGCCGCTGCCCACCGTCATCTTCGCCCACCGTGATCAGTTGCACACCCGTCATGTCAGCGATCCCCGCATCATCATCAGCCCCGCCGCACAGGCGCCAAGCGACAGCACCACCGACAGCGTCACATACAATGCCGCGGTCCCGATACGCCCGGTTTCCAGCAGCCGCAGCGCATCCAGCGAAAACGCCGAAAACGTCGTGAACCCGCCCAGAACGCCTGTGATCAGGAACGGCGCGGCCGGTGATGCCTTTGGCCCCAACAGCCACGCGGCCAGAATACCCATGGCCAGCGATCCCGCGACATTCACCGCCAGCGTGCCCATGGGAAACCCGGTGCCAAAGGCGCGCGCCGCGCCGGTGACGACCAGAAACCGGGCCGCAGCCCCGATTGC
Source organism: Rhodobacterales bacterium (assembly GCA_041741655.1). GTDB lineage: Bacteria > Pseudomonadota > Alphaproteobacteria > Rhodobacterales > Rhodobacteraceae > UBA9554. The sequence goes on along the minus strand of JBGSJU010000017.1, from coordinate 1,246 downwards.
GCCGCCAAGGGCGACCTGAAGAAGCGTGATCAACATGTCCCCGCAATCGCGCGGGGCGGGGGCTAAGTCAAGCGCCGCCCTTGCCACGTTCCGCGCGGGCCTTAGCGAACCAGTCCAGCCGCTTTTTCAACTCTCGTTCGAACCCGCGCTCGACCGGCTGGTAATACGCGCCACGCGCCATGGTTTCAGGGAAATAGTTCTGCCCCGAAAACGCATCCGGCGCGTCATGGTCATAGGCATAGCCCGCACCATAGCCCTGATCCTGCATCATCTTGGTCGGCGCGTTCAGGATGTGTTTCGGCGGCGGTTCCGACCCGTGGCGGCGCGCGGCGTCCTGCGCCGCCTTCCACGCCACATAGACCGCGTTGGATTTCGGCGCGAGCGCCAGATAGGTCACCGCGCCGGCCAGCGCCAGTTCGCCCTCGGGACTGCCCAGCCGTTCATAGGTTTCCCATGCGTCGCGGCAGATCGCCTGCGCCTGCGGATCGGCCAGTGCGATATCCTCGACCGCCATGCGCAGGATGCGCCGCGCCAGATACCGCGGATCCTCGCCCCCCGCCAGCATCCGCGCCAGCCAATATAGCGCCGCATCCGGGTCCGACCCCCGCACCGATTTGTGCAGCGCCGAGATCAGGTTGTAATGTTCGTCTCCGGTCTTGTCGTATTTCGCGGCGCGTTTCATCAGGCGTTTTGCCAGCGTCTCGCGCGTAACGGCCGCATCGCCCCAGCCCGCCACCTGTTCGACAAGGTTCAGGCAGGCGCGCCCGTCGCCATCCGCCATGTCAATCAGCGCGGTGCGGGCGTCCGGCGTCAGCGGCAGCGCCCGGCCCAGATCGGTTTCCGCCCGCGCGATCAGCCGGTCCAGATCATCCGGTGCCAACCGGGTCAGCACCAGAACCTGCGCCCGCGACAACAGCGCCGCGTTCAATTCGAAACTGGGGTTTTCGGTGGTCGCGCCCACCAGCAGGATCGTGCCATCCTCCATATGCGGCAGGAACCCGTCCTGCTGCGCCTTGTTGAAGCGGTGGATTTCATCGACGAACAACAGCGTGCCACGCCCCTGCCCGCGATGCATCCGCGCGGTGTCGAACACCCGGCGCAGGTCGGGCACGCCGGTAAAGATCGCGCTGATCTGCACGAAATGCCGATCCGTGGCATCGGCCAGCAACCGCGCGATGGTAGTCTTGCCCACGCCGGGCGCCCCCCACAGGATCAACGACCCAAGGCTGCCCGCCGCCAACATCGC
>JBGSJU010000016.1:0-7013 GCA_041741655.1 Rhodobacterales bacterium | reverse complement strand
CCGCGCCATCACCCACAGCGGTTGATCAGCGGCGCGCTCGGCCGCCTCGGTCATGGTGCTGGCGACCTCGTCCAGAATGATGCGGCCATAGCCCGCAGGCCAGCCCGTGACGTTCCCCGTCACGGAACCAGCGTGGCTGCGGCCACTGCCGCGGCGCCTTCGATGCCGAACAGGTTGATCACGCCCAGCACCATCGCCGCCGCCGATCCCATCAGGAACAGCCACAGCACCGGGGCGCGGTTGGTTTCCAGTGTCGCGCCTTCGGCGCCGAACCACATCAGATAGACCAGCCGCAGGTAATAATAGGCACCGATCACCGAGGCGACGACGCCCGCCACCGCCAGCCACACCAGCCCCGCATCATAGGCCGCGCGCAGCACATACAGTTTGCCGAAGAACCCCAGAAACGGCGGCACGCCCGCCAGCGAAAACAACAGCACCAGCAGCGCCAGACCGCGCCCGGGTTCCGCGCGGGCATACATGTTCAGGGTGCGGATATCGCTGACCGGGACACCATCCTGTTCCATCGTCAGGATGAAGGCGAAGGTGCCGACATTCATGGTGACGTAGATGACCAGATAGATCAGCATCGCCTGCACACCGAACTGGGTGCCGGCGGCCAGTCCCATCAGCGCATAGCCCATATGCGCGATCGAGGAATAGGCCATCAGGCGCTTGATGTTCGTCTGGCCGATCGCCGCGATGGCGCCCACGAACATCGACAGCACCGACACCACCGCGATCACCTGTGACCAGTCGGCCGTCACGCCCCCGAAGGCATCATGCATCACCCGCGTGAACAGCCCCATGGCGGCGAATTTCGGCGCCGTGGAAAAGAAGGCCGTGACAGGCGTGGGCGCGCCTTCATAGACATCGGGCGTCCACATGTGGAACGGCACCGCCGAGACCTTGAACGCCAGCCCCGCGATCACGAAAACCAGCCCGATCAGCAGGCCCAGCGGGGCCTGCCCCTCGCCCGCCGCCGCCAGAATGCCGGAAAACAGCGTCGTGCCGGCAAAGCCGTACACCAGCGACGCGCCATACAGCAGCAATCCCGACGACAGCGCACCCAGCACGTAATATTTCAGGCCGGCTTCGGTCGATTTCACGCTGTCGCGGCGCAGGGCCGACATCACATACAGCGCCAGCGATTGCAATTCGAGGCCCATATACAGCGCCATCAGATCGCCCGCCGACACCATCATCATCATGCCGACGACCGACAGCGCGATCAGCACCGGGTATTCGAACCGCAAAAGCCCGCGGCGGGTCATGTAATCCTGCCCCATCACCAGCACGCCCGCGGCGGATAACAGGACGGCGACCTTGGCAAAGCGGGAAAACCCGTCATCGTGGAACATGCCGCCAAAGGCCACGTTGTCTCCGAACCCGGTCAACCCGATGAACGCCGCCAGCGCCGCCATCAGGCCCGCGATCGCCCAGCACAACAGCCCCGCAATGCGATCCTTGCCGCCATAGACCCCCGCCATCAGCCCGGCCATGGCGCCAAGCGCCAGCAGGATTTCGGGCAGGATGGTGTTCAGATCAGCCGAGGTCATGTGCAATTCCTCACTCTTTTGGACTCAGTTCTGGGCCAGTGCGGCGCGCGGCAGCGCCACTTCGGCCTGATATTCGGTGACAAGTGCTGTGACGGATGTGCCGATGATATCGGTGACCAGCGCCGGGTAGATGCCAAGGATCAGCGTTGCGGCCACCAGCGGCGCGAAAATCCACCGCTCGCGCCGCGTCATGTCGGAGATCGACTTCAGCGCCTCCTTGATCAGGTCGCCGAACACCACCCGGCGATACAGCCACAAGGCGTAGGACGCCGACAGGATCACGCCCGATGTCGCCACCACCGCGACCCAGGTGTTGACCTGGAACACGCCCATCAGGGTCAGGAATTCGCCGATGAACCCCGATGTGCCCGGCAGGCCGACGTTGGCCATGGTGAAGAACATGAACACCAGCGCATAGACCGGCATCCGGTTCACCAACCCGCCATAGGCGTCGATGTCACGGGTATGCATGCGGTCATAGATCACGCCGACGCACAGGAACAACGCGGCGGACACGAAGCCGTGGCTCAGCATCTGGAAAATCGCGCCATCGACGCCTTGCTGGTTGGCCGCGAAAATCCCCATCGTCACATAACCCATATGGGCAACGGACGAATAGGCGATCAGTTTCTTCATGTCCTCCTGCACCAGCGCGACAAGGCTGGTGTAGACAATGGCGATGGCCGACAGCCACAAGACCATGGGCCCCATCACATCCGACCCCACCGGGAACATCGGCAGCGAGAACCGCAGAAAGCCGTAGCCGCCCATTTTCAACAGAATTGCGGCCAGCACCACCGACCCCGCCGTGGGCGCCTGCACATGCGCGTCGGGCAACCATGTATGCACCGGCCACATCGGCATCTTCACCGCGAACGAGGCGAAGAAGGCGAGGAAAAGCATGGTCTGCAAGCCGCCGACCACCTGAATGCCCAGCACACTGAAATCGTCGGATGCAAAACGATGTGCCAGCAGTTTGGTGATATCCGTGGTGCCCGCATCCGAGAACATGGCGACCATCGCCACCAGCATCAGCACCGAGCCAAGGAAGGTATAGAGGAAGAACTTGAACGCCGCATAGATCCGCGCCTTGCCACCCCAGATGCCGATGATCAGGAACATCGGGATCAGGCCAGCCTCGAAGAACAGGTAGAACAGCACCAGATCCAGCGCCATGAACACGCCCAGCATCAGTGTTTCAAGGATCAGGAAGGCGACCATGTATTCCTTGACCCGCGTCGTCACCTCCCACGACGCCGCGATGACCAGCGGCATCATGAAGGTGGTCAGCATGACGAACAGCACCGAAATGCCGTCCACCCCCATCTTGTAGGACTGGCCCAACAGCCATGGCCGGTCCTCGACCATCTGGAAACCGGGATCAGCGGGATCGAACTGCGCCAGAATGAACAGCGAAATCAGAAAGGTGGCCGAGGTGGCGATCAGCGCCAGCCATTTGGCATTTTTCTGCGCCGGGGCGTCATCGCCTTTCAGGAACACCGCAAGGATCACCGCCGCAACGGCGGGCAGGAAGGTGACGATCGACAGAAGGTTATCCATCAGCGCACGCCTCCGGCCAGCGACATCCACGTCACAAGGATGACGATCCCCGCCACCATGGCCAGCGCGTAGCTGAAGATATAGCCCGATTGCGCCCGCCCCGCGAGCCGCGTCAGCATCGGCACAATCCCCAGCGCCACGCCGTTGATCGACCCGTCAATGACCGCGCCATCGCCCTTGGTCCACAGGAAGCGGCCGATGAATTTCGCGGGCTGGACGAACAGGAAATCAAAGATCTCGTCGAAATACCATTTGTTCAGCAGGAACAGATACATCGGCCGCTGCACGCCCACCAGCCAGCCCGGCATCGCCGGGTTCAGGATGTAGAACCAATAGGCCGTGGCAAAGCCCAGCAGCATGGCGACAAAGGGCGAGAGTTTGACCCAGGTCGGCGCATGATGGGCGTCGTCCATCACATGATTGTCGGGATGCATGTAGATCGCGCCTGCGGTCCAGCCGGGCGCGGTATCTGGTTCGGCCTTGGCGGCGTCGTGGCCTTCGGCCTGTGTCGCGTCGTGCCCTTCGGCCTTGGCGGCGTCATGGCCTTCGGCCATGGCTTCATGCGCCGGAATGCCGAAGAACCGGTTCACCTGAGCATGTTCGCCAAAGAAACTGCCATACCAGATCATGCCCGCCAGCACCGATCCCAGCGCCAGCACGCCCAGCGGCACCAGCATGACCATCGGGCTTTCATGCGCGTGCTCATGGGTGTGATGGTCGCCGCGCGGCGCGCCCCAGAAGGTCAGGAACATCAGCCGCCAGGAATAGAAGGACGTGAAGACCGCCGCGACCACCAGCATCCAGAACGCATAGCCGCCCGCCGTGCCGGCCCAGGCGGATTCGATGACCGCATCCTTGGACAGGAACCCGGCGAAACCGATATGGGTCAGCGGGATGCCGACGCCGGTGATGGCCAGCGTGCCGATCAGCATCGCGGCAAAGGTCAGAGGGATCTTTTTGCGCAGCCCGCCGTAATTGCGCATGTCCTGTTCGTGGTGCATGGCATGGATCACCGATCCCGCGCCCAGAAACAGCATCGCCTTGAAGAAGGCATGCGTGAACAGGTGGAACATCGCCACCGAATAGACGCCGACGCCGGCGGCGACGAACATGTAGCCCAGTTGCGACATGGTCGAATAGGCGATCACACGCTTGATGTCGTTCTGCACCAGACCGATGGTGGCCGCGACAAAGGCCGTGCTGGCGCCAACGAAGGTGACAAAGCCCAACGCCTCGGGGGCGAATTCCATCAGGGGCGACATGCGGCAGACCAGAAACACCCCCGCCGTCACCATGGTGGCCGCATGGATCAGCGCCGACACCGGCGTCGGGCCTTCCATGGCGTCCGGCAACCACGTGTGCAGGAACAGTTGTGCCGATTTGCCCATCGCGCCGATGAACAGCAGGACCGCGATCAGGTTCGCCGCGTTCCATTCGCCCCACAGGAAGGTGATCTGCGTCTGCGCCAGTTCCGGCGCGGCGGCAAAGATGTCATCGAAATTGACGCTGTCCGTCAGGTAGAACAGCGCGAAAATGCCCAAGGCAAAGCCGAAATCGCCGACCCGGTTGACGATGAACGCCTTCATCGCAGCGGCGTTCGCGCTGGCCTTGCGGTAGTAGAAACCGATCAGCAGATAGGACGCGACGCCCACGCCTTCCCAGCCAAAGAACATCTGCACCAGATTGTCCGCCGTCACCAGCATCAGCATGGTGAAGGTGAAGAAGGACAGATAGGCAAAGAACCGCGCCTTGTAGGCGTCATTGTCGCCCCAGTTATGGTCATGTGCCATGTAGCCGACGGAATACAGATGCACGAGCGCAGAGACGGTGGTGACCACCACCAGCATGATCGCGGTCAGCCGATCCAGCCGGATCGCCCAGTCGATCGACAATGACCCGCTTTCGATCCAGCGCAGCAGGGTGATCGGCCCCTCGGGGAAATCACCGCCCAGAAAGATGACCCAGGACAGCAGGCAGGCCAGGAACAGCAGCCCCGTGGTCAGCCATTCTGCCGCCGTCTCGCCGATGATGCGCCAGCCGAAGCCCGCGATCAGCGCGCCCAGCAGGGGCGCAAACAGGATGATCGTTGCCATCTGGTCAGCCCTTCATCACGTTGGCGTCTTCGACGTCGATGGTGCCGCGGTTGCGGAAGAATGTGACAAGAATCGCCAGCCCGATCGCCGCCTCGGCCGCGGCCACCGTCAGCACGAACAGGGTGAACACCTGTCCGACCAGATCGCCGGCGAAACTGGAAAAGGCGACAAGGTTGATGTTCACCGACAACAGCACCAGTTCGATCGACATCATCAGCACGATCACATTCTTCCGGTTCAGAAAGATGCCGAAGATGCCGATCACGAACAGCGCCGCCGCGACTGTCAGGAAATGTTCCAATCCAATGGTCTGGCCGATCATCTGGTCCCTCGAATTCTTGTTGCGCGGCAGGTCATGCGGATCGGGCCGGTCGCCCGGCCCGGATCACAGACCCTGCCCCGGTTTCACGTCTTTCAGTTCCATCGCCTTGGCCGGATCGCGCCACATCTGTTGCAGCACATCCTGTCGCTTGACCAGCCGGCGATGGCGCAAGGTCAGCACGATCGCCCCCACCATCGCGGTCAGCAGGATCAGGCCCGACAACTGGAACAGCAGGAAATACTTGTCGTAGATCAGCAAACCAAGGGCGGCGGTGTTTTCCACCCCGTCCGGGGCAACCGCCGCGCGGGCCGCCTGTGCCCCGTCCGCAGCGTCCCACGCGCCAAAGACGAAACCCAGTTGCATCAACAGGATCAGCCCGACCAGCAGACCCAGCGGCAGATAGCGCGCCATTTCCGCCTTCAGCGCGGCAAAATCCACATCCAGCATCATCACCACGAACAGGAACAGCACCGCGACCGCGCCGACATAGACAATGATCATCAGCATGGCGACGAATTCCGCACCCAGCAGCACGAACAGCCCCGCCGACGAGATGAACGCAAGGATCAGCCACAGCACCGAATGCACCGGGTTGCGCGACACGACGGTGAACAACCCGCCAACGATTGCGCACACGGCGGACAGGTAAAACGCAAAGGCCGCGATGGTCATTTCGGATCGTCCTCTTTCGCGTCCATCACATCGCGGGCAAAATCCATGGCCCGAGACATGCTGGGGATGCCGGCAAACACCGCCATCTGGGCGATGGTTTCCGCCACCTCGTCGCGGGTCGCCCCGGCGGTGCGGGCGTGCCGCACGGTCAGCCGGATCGCCGCCTCGTTCTGCGCACCCTGCATCGTCAGCCCCGCCAGCGTCAGCAGCAGCCGCGTCTTGGCGTCCAGACCTTCCTTGGAAATGCCGCGGCCAAAGGCCATCTCCATGAATTCCTTGGGCATCGTCGGCCACAGCGCCTCAAACCCTTTGGGGGAAAAGGTTTCCAGCGCCGGATTGAACGCCTTGGCCATGGCTTGCGCCTGCGCCATCATGATCTCGAATGGATTTATCGGGTCGGCCATGTCATCCTCGCACCCCGCCTAGCGGTATGGCGCATCCAGTTCCAGGTTGCGGGCTATCTCGGCTTCCCAGCGGTCGCCGTTGGCCAGAAGTTTTTCTTTCGTATAGAACAATTCTTCACGGGTCTCGGTGGAAAACTCGAAATTCGGGCCTTCGACGATGGCATCGACCGGGCAGGCTTCCTGACAGAAACCACAGTAGATGCATTTCGTCATGTCGATGTCATAACGCGTGGTGCGGCGCGACCCGTCATCGCGGGGTTCGGCGTCGATGGTAATCGCCTGCGCCGGACAGATCGCTTCGCACAGTTTGCACGCGATGCATCGTTCTTCGCCGCTGGCATAGCGGCGCAGCGCATGTTCGCCGCGAAAACGAGGGCTTAGCGGGCCTTTTTCATGTGGATAG
>JBGSJU010000015.1:0-1887 GCA_041741655.1 Rhodobacterales bacterium | reverse complement strand
GCGACCGGCACGCTGCGGACCGGCGATCTGCTGCCGCTGGGCGATGCGCCGGTCGGCCCGCCGGAGGTGCCCGATGCCGTCACCCTGACCCATGACTGGTCACTGGACGTGGTCTATGGCCCGCATGGCGCACCCGATTTCTTTGCCCCCGCCGACATCGACACGCTGTTTTCCACCCTCTACGAGGTGCATTACAATTCCGACCGCACCGGCGTGCGGCTGATCGGGCCTGCCCCGACATGGGCGCGCGCCGATGGTGGCGAGGCCGGGCTGCACCCGTCGAACCTGCATGACAATGCCTATGCGGTGGGCGCCATCGATTTCACCGGCGACATGCCGATCCTGCTGGGGCCGGACGGGCCCAGCCTTGGCGGCTTTGTCTGCCCCGGGGTGGTGGCGGAACATGACCTTTGGAAACTGGGCCAACTGCGGCCGGGCGACACTGTGCGCTTCGTGGCTGTCGAACGGCCTGCCGATCTGGTGGCAGGGCCGGCCTACCGCCGGTCGGGGTCGCCCGTGGTCTGGCAGGGCGGTGACGGGATCGCCGTCGCCTATCGGCGGCAGGGCGATGCCAACCTGCTGGTGGAATACGGGCCGATGACGCTGGACATCGCGCTGCGGCTGCGCGTGCATCTGTTGATGCAGGCGGTGGCCGAGGCCGGGGTGCCGGTGATCGACCTGACCCCGGGCATCCGGTCCCTGCAAATCCATTATGACCCCGCCCGCATCACCCGGCCCGACCTGATCGCGCATTTGCAACAGATCGAGGCCCAGTTGCCCCCCGCCGGTTCGGTGCAGGTGCCAAGCCGCATCGTGCACCTGCCCTTGTCGTGGAACGATCCGGAAGCCGCGCTGGCGATGCAGAAATATCAGGACCTTGTGCGCCCCGATGCGCCATGGTGCCCGTCCAACATCGAGTTCATCCGCCGCATCAACGGGCTGGACGATGAGGCCGCGGTGCAGCGCACGATCCTTGCGGCGCGCTATCTGGTGCTGGGACTGGGCGATGTCTATCTGGGTGCGCCGGTCGCCACACCGGTCGATCCGCGCCAGCGGCTGGTCACCACGAAATACAACCCCGCCCGCACCTGGACCCCGGAAAATGCCGTCGGCATCGGGGGCGCCTACATGTGCATCTACGGGATGGAAGGGCCGGGCGGATACCAGTTGTTCGGCCGCACCATTCAGGTCTGGAACACCTGGGCGCGCACCCCGGCCTTCCGGGATCGCCCGTGGCTCTTGCGTTTCTTCGACCAGATCCGGTTTCACCTTGTGTCACCCGCGGAACTGGCCGAAGCGCGCGCGGCCTTTCCGCATGGCGGCTATCCGCTGCGGATCGACGAGACGGTGTTCGACTGGGCCGCGGAATCAGCGGCACAGGCAAAAGCGGCGCCCGACATCGCGGCCTTCAAGACCCGCCAGCAGGCGGCCTTTGAGGCCGAACGGCACCGCTGGGCGGCGGCCGGGCTGGACCGGTTCACCCCCGTCGACCAACCTGCCGCGGCCGTGACTGACCTGCCACAGGGCTGCACCGGCATCGAAAGCCCGGTGCCCGGCAGCCTGTGGAAATTTCTGGCCAGCCCCGGCGCGCAGGTGACAGCTGGCGATACTGTGGCCATCATCGAATCGATGAAGATGGAAATCGCCGTGACCGCCCCGGTGTCGGGACGGCTGTTGCGCCTGACGACCAGCCCCGGGCGGACGGTCCGCGCGGGCGAAATCCTTGCCGTGATGGAGACCGAATGATGCTGCCCCCGATGCTGACGATTGCCGCGCTGCGGGCGGCCTATGCCGATGGGCTGACGCCGCTGGATGTGATCGAAGCGGTGATCCGCCGCCGGGCTGCATGGCCGGACCGCGCGGTGTTCATAACCGACGTGTCGGACG
>JBGSJU010000014.1:0-5684 GCA_041741655.1 Rhodobacterales bacterium | reverse complement strand
GCGGCGCGGTCGCGGTCGGCCAAGGCATGGGCCAGCGGGCTTGCCAGATCGGGGGGCAGGTCGTGTCGGTCGGGCCGGGTGACGCGCGGCATGGCATGGGTCCTGATCGGTTTCCCGCATTTGGCCCGGTGCGTCTTAACGCAATCTGAAACCGCGGATTCGCGCCGAATTGTTGGAAAGGTCATTGGGAATGGAACGTTGTGGCTGGGCCGGGACCGATCCGCTCTATCACGCCTATCATGACACCGAATGGGGACGGCCGGTCACGGATGGGCGCGTCCTGTTCGAAACGCTGGTGCTGGAAGGCTTCCAGTCCGGCCTGTCATGGATCACCATCCTGCGTAAACGCGACGGGTTTCGCCGGGTTTTCAATGGGTTCGATCCGGATGTGCTGGCCCGCTGGACCGCAGCCGACATTGACGCCGCGTTGGCCGATCCCGGTATCGTGCGGCACCGCGGCAAGGTGGCGGCCACGGTCGCGAATGCGCGCGCCTATCTGGCGCTGGGTGGGGATGCGGCGTTTTCCCGGCTGGTCTGGGCCCATGTCGGCGGTCGCCCGCTGGCGCACACCCGCGCCGACCTGACCGAAGTACCGGGGCAGACGGCGGAAAGTGCCGCGCTTGCGCGGGAATTGAAGAAAAACGGCTTTGCTTTCTGCGGCCCGACGACCGTTTACGCCTTCATGCAGGCGGCAGGGCTGGTCAACGATCACGTCGTCACCTGTCATTGCCATGCCGAGGTGGCGGAATTGCAGGCACGATTCGGATAGGTCAACCGGACTGCGGTGCCCGAACCCCCGCATCGGCCACGGATCACCGCACCGGGCACGTGGGCGGTTCGACCGAACAGTCGCAATGATCCGTCCTGCGGGGTGCGATGTCCGGTGCATCAAGTTCCAGCCATGCCAGCGCCGCGGTCGGCTCGCGAAAGATGGCATAGCGTGGCTGTACGGTCGCGGGCAACGCGTCCAGAAACAGTCGCGCGGCGAATTCGCCCGGACCGGCCCCCACCAGAACCGCGCCGCGCTGGAACACCTGTTGCCGGCGCAGGTATTCCGCCGACAGCATCGCAACGAGGCCTGCCATGGGCCGGCCATCACAGCCCAGCCCGATGATACGGCGCATGTCGGTCAGTTCATGGCTGGTTGCGGGCAGGGCCGGATGGCACAGCACCCGATCGTAATGCGCCAGCACCTCGGGCAAGCCGATCATGCCCACGAAATGCTGGATCAGCAGGCGGCGCGCGGCGAAGTAGCGGAAATGGCTGGGCATGGCGGGCGTTCATTTGGTCTGCCCTCGCTTCATAGGCGACTACGAGCGGCTGTTCACGCGCAATCGGCGCATTCAACGGTCTGATTGCGACATCAATTCGCCGAAAGCGACGCGGCCAATTGCACGGCGTCCGCACCGTCCCATTTTGCCGGACCGATCAGGCGGGCAACCTCGCGGCCCTCGGGGTCGATCAGCAGGATCACCGGCAGGCCCAGCACCTTGACCGCGCGGGCAAAGGCCTGATTGGGGTCGGTGTGGCGCGGCAGGTTGGTCACGCCGATCTGGTCCATGAACCGGTTGACCTTGGCCGGGCTGTCGCGCCCGGTGGCAATGGTGACGACCTGAAACCGGTCGCCGCCATGCGCGGATTGCAGCGCGGCCAGCATCGGCATTTCCTCGCGGCAGGGCGCGCACCATGTGGCCCACAGGTTCAACAGCACCCATTGCCCCTTGTGGTCGGCCAAGCTGCCGGTGGTCCCGTCGGGGCGGGCAAAGGTCGCGTCGGGCATCACCTGCGGCGCGTCATGGCGGACGAAATTGGCCAGATCGCCGGTCAGGAGCGTGGCAAGATCGGCGGCCCCATCAGCCGCGTGGCCGGGGTTTGCGCCCATGGCAACCGCCATGTAAAGAACCGTAGCCAGAATTTTCCGCATGTCCCGCTTTCCGAAAGGCATCTCATGACCAAGACCTCGAACCAGATGTGGGGTGGCCGGTTCGCCGCCGGTCCCGATGCGATCATGGAGGCGATCAACGCCTCGATCGGGTTCGACAAGCGGCTGGCACGGCAGGACATCGACGGCTCGCGCGCCCATGCCGCGATGCTGGCGGCGACAGGCATCATCACCGATAGCGATGCGGACGCGATCCGGGAAGGGCTGCTCACGGTGTTGTCAGAGATCGAGGGCGGATCATTCGCCTTTTCCACCGCGCTGGAAGACATCCACATGAACGTGGAAAGCCGCCTGAAAGAGGTGATCGGCGCGCCCGCCGGGCGGCTGCACACCGCGCGGTCGCGCAATGATCAGGTGGCGGTGGATTTCCGGCTATGGGTGCGCGACCAATGCGACGCCGCCATCGCGGGCATCGACGCCTTGATGCGGGCCTTTCTGGATCAGGCAGATGCGGGGGCGGATTGGGTGATGCCCGGTTTCACCCATCTGCAAACCGCGCAGCCGGTGACATGGGGGCATCACATGATGGCCTATGTCGAAATGCTGGCGCGCGATCTGTCGCGGTTCCGCGATGCCCGTGCACGGATGAACGAATGTCCGCTGGGGGCGGCGGCGCTGGCGGGCACGTCATTTCCGATCGACCGGCACATGACGGCGCAGGCTTTGGGGTTCGACCGGCCCACCGCCAACAGCCTTGATTCGGTATCCGACCGGGATTTCGCGCTGGAATTTCTGGGCGCGGCCAGCATCTGCGCCATGCACCTGTCGCGCTTTGCCGAAGAATTGGTCATCTGGTCCTCGGCGCAGTTCCGGTTCGTGCGGCTCAGTGACCGCTGGTCCACCGGGTCGTCGATCATGCCGCAGAAACGCAACCCCGACGCGGCGGAACTGATCCGCGCCAAGGTGGGCCGGATCATGGGCGCGAACGTGGCCCTGATGATGGTGATGAAGGGCCTCGCGCTGACCTATTCCAAGGACATGCAAGAGGACAAGGAACAGGTGTTCGACGCCGCCGACAGCCTGATGCTGGCCTTGGCCGCGATGACCGGAATGGTCAGCGACATGACCGCCAATCGCACGGCACTGGCCGGGGCGGCAGGCGCGGGGTTTTCTACTGCCACCGATCTGGCCGATTGGCTGGTGCGCACGCTGAACCTGCCGTTTCGCGACGCGCATCACGTCACCGGATCGCTGGTCGCGGTGGCCGAGGCCAAGGGCGTTGACCTGCCCGACCTGACATTGGCCGACATGCAGGCGGTGCATCCGGGGATCACGGCGGATGTGTTTGGCGTGCTGGGGGTGGAAAACTCGGTCCGCTCGCGGCTGTCCTATGGTGGCACCGCGCCGGTGCGCGTGCGCGAACAGGTGGCGGTCTGGCGCGCACGGTTGGGGTAAATGGCTGGATGCCAGCGGCGATCCTGCTAGAATAACGGTCAAACGGAGGTTCCGATGCGTGCCATGTCCCTGATGTCCCTGATCCTGTTGGCGTCCTGTGGCGCCGATGGCTTGCCGGAACGCCCCGAGGCGCCCGAAAGGTCCGGCGTGACCATTTCGGGCGAGGCGCGGATCGGCGTCGTGATGTGCGCCGAGGGGGCGAAATGCTGAGGGCGGCGTTGCTGGCGCTGGCGCTGCTGGCGGGCTGCGGTCCCGATACGGCGCCGGTCACGCCGACCGGTGGGGTCAACGTGTCGATCACCCCGCAAGGCGTGTACACCGGTGTGGGCCTTGGCCTGCGCAAGGGGCCGTTCCACATCGGGGTGGGGTTGTAGGTGTCAGGCTCGCCAACGTCTGGCCCGCAAATTTCAGGCCCGCGAGTGTCTGGCCTGCGCATCGCCTATCTGGCTCTGGCCATCTGGGGCGCGGTGCATCCGATGTACTGGTTCGTCACCTACATGCGCGAAACCGGTACCGGCCTGTCGGGGCTGATCGACGCGTGGTATGTCAACGCGTCAACCACCGGGCTGACATGGGACCTGACGATTGCCGCCATCGCGCTGACGGTCTGGATCGTGGCCGAGGTGCAGGCGCGGCGCAACTGGACCGCGCTGATCGCCATTCCCGCGACCTTCTGCATCGGGGTCAGTTGCGGGCTGCCGCTGTATCTGTTCCTGCGCACGCGGCCGGTTTGACGCGGCGGTCATTGCACAGGCTGGCCAAGCTGCTATTTCCGCGGTCAACCCTTCGGAGCCGCCCATGGATCATTTTCTGTACCGCAACGGCATCCTGCATGCCGAGGATGTGGCCTTGCCCGATATTGCGGCCATGGTTGGCACGCCGGTCTATGTCTATTCCCGCGCCACGCTGACCCGGCATTTCCGGCTGTTCGATCAGGCGCTGGCGGGGATGGATCATCTGGTGTGCTACGCGATGAAGGCGGCCAGCAATCAGGCGCTGCTGGCGGTTCTGGCGCGCGAAGGCGCGGGGATGGATGTGGTATCGGGCGGCGAATATGCCCGCGCCAAGGCCGCCGGCGTGCCCGGATCGCGGATCGTGTTTTCCGGCGTCGGCAAGACGGAACCCGAAATGCGGATGGCGCTGGCCGGCGGCATCCGGCAATTCAACGTCGAAAGCGAACCGGAAATGGCGCTGTTGAACGCGGTCGCGCTGTCGATGGGTGTGGTCGCGCCGATCACCATCCGGGTCAATCCGGACGTGGACGCGAAAACCCACGCCAAGATCGCCACCGGCAAAAGCGAGAACAAGTTTGGCATCCCCATCGCGCGGGCGCGGGCGGTCTATGCCGAGGCGGCGCGGTTGCGCGGTCTGGATGTGGTCGGCATCGACGTGCATATCGGCAGCCAGCTGACCGATCTGGCCCCGTTTCGCGCCGCCTATCGCAAGGTTGCCGAACTGACCGAGACGCTGCGCTCCGATGGCCACAATATCCGCCGTCTGGATCTGGGGGGCGGTCTGGGCATTCCCTACACGCGCAGCAACGAACCGCCGCCTCTGCCGCTGGACTGGGGCGCGGTGATCCGCGAAGAGGTCGGGCATCTGGGCTGCGAGGTGGAAATCGAGCCCGGGCGCCTGATCGTCGGCAATGCGGGCCTGCTGCTGTCGCAAGTCATCTATGTGAAAGACGGCGAGGGGCGGCAGTTCCTGATCGTCGATGCGGCGATGAACGACCTGATCCGCCCGGCGATGTATGATGCGCATCACGACATCATTCCCGTCGTGGAGCCTGGCGCGGACCTGCCCGAGACACCGATGGATGTGGTCGGCCCGATCTGCGAAACCGGCGACACCTTCGCACGTGACCGGGCAATGCCACCGATGGCCGCCGGCGATCTGGTCGCCTTTCGGTCGGCGGGGGCCTATGGCGCGGTGATGGCCAGTGAATACAACAGCCGTCCGCTGGTGCCCGAGGTGTTGGTGGACGGGGATCAATTCGCTGTCATCCGGCAAAGACCGACGTTTGACGAAATGATAAATCGCGATACCATCCCGACATGGTTGTAACGCGGGCCCCGGTGGTCGTACCCGCCTGACACCCCGGCAGGAGAGCGCATGGCGGCTGATCACGAGGTTCTGCGCAAGCTGGTCTGGCCCCTGCGTCTGACGCTGTGGGGCATGCGGGCCGAGGCGTTGGTGCGGGCGTTCTGGCCGTTGTGGTCGGCGCTGATCGCCGGTCTGGCGCTGCTGATGCTGGGGTTGCAGGACCTGCTGGCGGTTGAAATCGTCTGGGGGGCCGGCGTGATCTGGGTCCTGGGCGTGCTGGCGGCGCTGGTGTGGGGCGTGCGCG
>JBGSJU010000013.1:0-4966 GCA_041741655.1 Rhodobacterales bacterium | reverse complement strand
CCGTGCCGTCGCGCAGTGCACCCGAACCAAGTTTCGCGCGCAACTCGTCTGACCGGGTAATCGGGCGGTCAAGATCCAGCCGGGTCGCGCCGTCCGGGCCGCGGCGGACCGATATTTCCTCGCGCGCGATCCCGACACGGTCGTTGTCCGGCCGCCACGCCGCGTTGATATTGTTGCCGATGTTGACGTTTCCATCCACGTCGATGTCGACATCCGGGTTGCGAATGATGACGCCATCGTCCCAACCCGCACAGTTGCGGCAGCCCCAATAATCGTTCCAGTCGTCGTCATCGTCGAATATCTCATTGATCAGCGCAGCTGTCCCGAACACCATCACACCGGTCGCTACGGCAGCGCCGACGGGATTGGTATAGACTTGGGTCGGTTCATACTGGGGGATGTAGACGACCTGCGGGTTGGCGGGCTGGACGATCACCGTGCTGGTCACCGGGTCTTTGCTGACAACCGCCTGCGGTGTGGTGACCAGCGCACCGGTGTTGATGGCCTGCGCGCGCAGGACCTGCACCGCCGCCATAACATCCTCGCTTTGCGCAAGCATCGCGATGCCGACGGTTTCGGTCCAGTCGATGTGAACGGCCATTTCGCGGATCAGGGTCGGAAACCCAAGCGCCAGCACCTCGACGCTTGGGTCGAAGGCCGCGTTCCGGATATTTTCGTCCCGTCCTGCAACCGATGCCGAAGGGTCATTCCCCAGCAGCCGGTCCGCCTTGATCACGTCCAGCGGCGCGGTAGCCGCGATAAGGATCTGGATCAGCAGGGTGTCAGGATAAAGTGCCACCGGCGCGACCAGCCGTTGCAGCTCTGCCGCGGTAAGGGTCGACGCTGCTTCGGCGGGCGGTGTTTGCTGAGCCGCGGCCGGAAGTGCCGCCGACGCCAGTAACAGGGCAATCACGCAATATCGGAAAACTGATCTGCCCACGCCGGGCCTCCTTCTGGTAAAGACTGTCGCGCTCCCCGAGGGTAGCGATCTGCGCGATTTCAGGTCAGGACCCGGGCGACGATGGCCCGACCGTCATCAGAACGCCATCGACCAGACGACCCTGACGCCGTGGCTGTCAGAGTTGTCCGCGTTGCCGGAAATCACTTCGCCGTAGGTCACCTTGACCGAACTGGTCCGCGACAGTGCCGCACTTGCCGTCACTCCGAGGGCGAAGGTGTCTTGCTTGTCGGCATTGCTCACGCCGTCGGAAAAGGTTTCGCCGCCGTAGGAATACAACGCGTCCAGCGACACCCAGATCGCCTTGGACAGGTTGCGGGTCACGTGCGCCTCGATCCGGTACAGCGGATCCTGCGTAAGACGGCTCGCCCCACCGAACGGATCGGTATTGTCGCCAAAGACCGTGACCGTCGTCAGCAATTCGAAAGTCATCAGCTTCGGGTCAAGGTAGGATGTGCCAAGGACATAGCCGATCAGCGGCCCGGTTTGCAGCGACCAGCGGTTTGCGCCCATGTTCAGCAATTGCGTTGCGTCATAGGATCCGGTCGGCAACGTGGCCTTCACCAGCCAGCCCATCGCAAATCCCGGATCGTAGGTCACGTAGTCTTTCAAGGCCAAAGACGGTGACCCCACCAGTCCAAACACCCCACCGACCTGCAGATCCGCCGCCCCGCTTGCTTCGCCCGACAACGTCACGTTTGGCAGATTTGGCAAGGTCAGCGACCCTGCAACCCCACCGAGCGGCAAGGCGATGAAAAACGCCGATTGTTGCCCGCCCAACTCGAACGTCCCTGTGTATTGCAGCACGGCGATGTCAACGTCCACATCGCTACCGGGATACGACAGGGCCGCGTCAGCCGCGACATTGCCGCGCAGGAACAGGCTGTAAACGCTGGCGACCTGCGCACCCTTGGGCAACAGTTGATAGGCGCGTGGCCCGTCGCCCATGTTGGCAAGCACCTGACCCGACCCCGCAGCCCAAAGCGCCATGGCACCCAGTCCAGGCAATCCGATCTTGCGCATCACGCCGCGCGTTTTGTCAGTCTTGTCCATCACAGACGCCCCCTTTGAAGATATGGTTTCTAGCGCGCCGATACCACAAACACGGCAGGCCTTGGAAAAATCAACGACCCGATCCGGGCCGTTTGGTCGGTCATTCAATCGGCACAGCGTCAGCCAGCGTCCACATCCTGGCCGGCACCTCGGCCAGAAGGCGACAAGGCCGCACGACATCGTTCCAGCCTTCCGTGATCGGATTCAGTTGGCCGGCCCCCGACCGGATGTGGCTTGCAACCGTGCCGCAGGTCCAACTGCGGTTCTGGAACAAGGCGACCGCCGCGACCCCTGCCCCGAGTTGTTCGGGGTCAAGACGATCAACGGTCGGGGTCGGCAACTGGAACACCGGCTCAACATCCCAAACCAGTTCGCCCGCCGTGGGCTGTTTGGGTAAAAGGAAGACACTCAATACGATTTTGCCGATGCCGCTCGTTTTACCGGTCCCCGACGGCACGCCGCCGAAAGACACGAACGGGATGACCGTGCGAAAGATCACCCTCCAGTTGCCGTTTCGCGAAAACGGGATGACCGGCTGGTTGCCCAGCGTGTCCTGCTGCCCGCTGCCGGCAGCCAGCCCTTCTGGTTGGCTGTGCAGAAACGCTGCCGTTGACAGGTTTGCCATCGGGTTTGCAACCCGATGCAACGGGTCAGAACGCGCTGCCTGTGCCGCAGACTGGCCAAGCGAAATGGCCAGAAACAAGGCCAGAAGCAAGGCAAGACCGATCGAAGTCTGCCAAGGCGTTTCAAGCCGATGTGTCTCAGGCATCTCATCTCGTCTCCGAATTCCACACAGGCTCTTGCATGAAATCCGGCCCGGGCTACTGTCATTTTACGCCACGCAACATCCTATTATCGCAAGCATCTGATGGACGGAAAACCGACCCTGCATGGCCACCACGCGCCGCGCAAAAGCAGTCTTTCGCGCGACGCGCTCCAGCGGGCGGGGCTGATTTCGCAGCTTCCGTCGCTGCTGACAGAGTTCGGTTTTTCGCTCGACCAGCTTGACGCGATCTATCCGGTTCCAAGGTCGGTCTGGACAAACCCGGACAGTTTCATCCCCTTTTCGCAATTCTGCGGTGTGCTTGATGCTGCCGCCCGCCTGACCGACTGTCCGCATTTCGGTCTTCTGCTGGGCGCAAAGGGCGATTATTCGGGGCTGAGCGTCGCGGGTGCATGGGTGTTCAGCGCGCCCACACACCGCGACGCGATCAACGGCTTCATCGCATTGCAATCTTCCAACACGCGGGCAGCCAGCATGTACATTCAGGACTTCGGCGACGAAGCCTTCATCGGGTATGGCATCTACGACCGAGCCACCGTGGGCCGCGAACAGGCCTATGCGTTGGCCACCGCCCTTGGGGTGCGGATGGGAACCTTGCTGACCGCGGGTCGTTCTGTGCCGCGCGAGGTGCAGTTTCCTTTCCGCCCGCCGCGGAATGTGGCCCCGTTCGAGCGGGTTTTCCGCGTCCCCGTGCGCTTCAACAGCACCGCCTGCGGGGTCGTCTTGCCGAAAACCTCGCTTGATCTGACGATACGCAATCACCACCCCGGTGCTTTCGACGATTGGCTGCGTCGGGCCCATGTGACAACGCCACCCGCCGAAAAGGAATGGACGGCCCGCGTCCGCCATATCCTGCGACCGCTTCTTGTCCGACACCGCGCCATGGCGCCGGTGATCGCGGACCTGTGCGGCGTCGCACAACGCACGCTGAACCGCAAGCTGGCGACTGAGGGATCATCGCTGCGCGAACTGGTCGATGACATGCGGCTGGTCATGGCCGAGGAATATCTGCTGCTGACCGACCTGAGTATCGGCGAGATCGGCATGCTGGTCGGTTTCGAAGCCGAGAAATCGTTCTATCGCAGTTTCAAACGCTGGACCGGCACGACGCCCGAAGCATGGCGCAGCGCGGCGAAATGACAAATCAAGGCTTAGAATAGCCCGACCGATCGCGCACGTCGGAAGGCTGCGTTTTCGCGCACACTCACCTGCCGCCCGGTCATGTTCGACACCTTCCGGCTGTGTGTGCCCGTGCGGGACATGCGCTCACGCAACTCCGGCGAAGACGTTCTGGCGATGCTCGACCGGGGGTGCCGCCTGACCGGCCAGAATAACGGAAACGGAGACTGGATCGTGTTGATCCAAAAACCACCCCCGCGCACCACCAAAGTCAACGGCACGACGACCGAATGACCAACTTTCCCGGGTTGATGTTCCCGAACCGGATGAGGCATGTCCGACCACCAAGGCGCTCAGATCACTGTGTCAACGATCTGTGGTCGAACCTTCGACACCGAGGCCGTCCGGGTCCGATTGCTTTCGATCAACACGGCGATCAGCCCGAAGCCCGCCGTCAGGGCCCACAGGTGCCACAGGGTCTGCGCCACATCCGGCAGGCGCGCGCCCATCTGGCTGACACGCACCAACCCGTCGATTGCGGGCGTCGAGGGCACCAGTTGCGCCAGTGCGTTCAGCACGGGCGGGATCGCTTCGATAGGCCAGGCAAAGCCCGACAGGAAGAAGAACGGCAGTCCCAGCGCCAGCAACACCACCTGAACCACCTCCGCCGACCGGAACGCTGCCGCCACGCATTGGGCCAGCAACCCCGTCGCCAGAACGAACGGCACCCCGAGGGCCAGCACATCGCCAACACGCCCGAGGTTCGGCAGGCCATAAAGGGCGGGCAGCACGATCACATAGATCGGCAGCAACATGGCATAGATCGCAGTCCACGCCGCCATCCGCCCGAGGACGCGTTCCACGGGATGTCCAGAACCGTCCCGGCGTCGCGTCGCGATCAGTGCAAGCCCCATCAGAATGGTCTGCTGCAGGATCAGCACGAAGGCGGCGGGCAGCACATAGGTCGCATACCCCGCAGCGGGGTTGAACAAGGGCACTTCCACCTGACTGGCCGGGCTGACTTGCGCCTGCGCCACGCGCGTGCCCGTCCC
>JBGSJU010000012.1:0-4764 GCA_041741655.1 Rhodobacterales bacterium | reverse complement strand
GGTGATGCTGACCGAGGCGGACCTGACCGGGCCGGCCTTGGCCACCGCGATCGACCGGGCCTTAGCGCATGATATCACCGCCGCCGGGCGACTGGCCCGGACCGATGGTGCGGACCGGGTGGCCGACATCATCACCGCGCTCGCGGGCGATCACAGCACGATCACCTGATTGTCGCGCCCACAGAACGCGCCCGGAAACAGTTCCTGCGCCGCCTGTTCGATTCCGCCCAGTTCTTCATCGGTCCGGAAGGTGGCGTGGTGAACAAAACCAACCCGCGCCGCGCCGCTGGCCTGCGCCAGACGGATCGCCTGTTGCCACGTGGAATGGCCGAAATGCGCGAAGGTCTTGAATTCCTCATCGGTAAAGGTGGCATCATACAGGAACAGATCGGCGTTGTGGATCAGGTCCAGCACCGCCGGGTCCAGCTTGTCGGTCTGGTGGCAGGTGTCGAACACCATGGCCACGACGCGACCGCCGAATTCGATCCGATACCCCACCGCATGGCCCGGATGGTCCAGCAGCGTGGTGCGGATCACCACCCCGTCGCAGGGGGTCAGCACGGCCCCGGGCAGAAAATCATGCAGATCGACCTTGGCCCGGAACACCTCGGGCCCGACGGGGAAGAACGGCCGTTCCATGAAGCGGTCGATCATGCCGGCCGTGGTTCCACCTTCGATCTGATGCCCGGACCAGATGTCGATTTCGGTATCCGGCATGAAGAACGGAATGAAGAACGGCAACCCCATGATGTGATCGTAATGGCAATGCGAAAAGAACAGATGCAGGTTCTTGACCGACCGTTCCAGCAGGGCCTTGCCCGCCATGGCGATGCCGGACCCGGCATCGAACAACAACGTCGCATCGCCGCAGCGCAATTCGATGCACGTCGTGTTGCTGCCATACAGCGCAAATTTGGGGCTGGCCACCGGCAGACTGCCGCGGGATCCCCAGATTTTCAGTTCGACACGCTCCGCGCTGTGGTCACGGGATTGATCGGGGCCGGAATCCTTGCGCCGGGATCTGGGTTTCACGCTGTCACTGCCTTTCCGGGTCCTTCCAAAGTCACTGCTTTCCTCGCGCCTTGGCGCGGGCTTCAGTAAGCTCCGCCGTGGTGCGGGTCAAACGGTCAGCGAGGACGCGGACGACTTCTAGGGTCATTTCCGGAAAATCCAACAACAATTTCTTGAAGTTTTCCTTGCTGATCCGCAATGCCTCGACCGTGGTGACCGCACGCACCGTCGCGGTGCGGGCCACATCGCACAGGATCGCGATTTCGCCGACAATGGCGTTTTCGCCAACCTCGGCCACCTTGATCTCGCCTGTCGGGGTTTCCAGTACCACATCGGCGCGGCCTTCCAGAATGACAAAGGCGGCGTCAGCATCTTCGCCCTGCCGGAACAGCACTTCGCCCGCGCGATAGGCCACCCGTTCCGACGTGAAGGCCAGCAATTTCAGTTTTGCCGGCGCGATGCCTGAAAACATCGGCACCATCCGCAGCATCCTGACCTCGTCATTCAACAGCATGCCCTGCCCTTTCTTGTTCAAAATGTCGCGCGCACATGTGATTATGCCGTCATCAATTCCTTGAAGATACCGTTCTTTGCCAACAGTCTCTCAGGTGCATCGTTTTCCACCAGATTGCCAGCGTTGAACACCGCGACGCGGTCAAAGTGCATGGCAATATTCGGCGTCGCAGTAACCCAGACCACCGCGGGCGGATCCGATTGGTCGCGCAGCCGCGCCAGCACCGCCTGCAGGATGCGGTCCTGCGACCGTGCATCCAGCGCCGATAGCGGGCGGTTGAACACGTAATAATCCGATCGCCGGATGATGGCCCGTGCCAATCCCAGCTTCTGGCGCTGTGCCGCACTGATCCGTTTGCCGCCGTTGCCGACGTCGAATGTCAGCCCGATGGCGATGATGTCATCATAAAGACCTTCCTGATGCAGAAGCTCGGTCAGCGCCTCGCGCACCTGTTCGGCACCGTCGCGGTATTTCTGGCTGATCCGGCCGAACAGCACATTGTCCAACAGGGTGCCGGTTTCCATGAACCGGTCGGGATCGTACATTTCGATGCCGGCCCGCATGTCATCGGGCATGCTGTCGTGGAATGCGCGGCGGAAGGCGACGATGCGCGCTTCGGTCTCGCGATCCAGCAGGCCGAAACGATGCCGGGGTTCGATGTATTCGAACGTCAGCCGGATCATCATCGCGCGGTCATCATCGCTGACCACCGCGGCCTGCGTGTCATATTTTTGCAACAGCAACTGATAGGCGGGGATGTCATCCTGCGACATGAAGCTGAGTTGGCGAAAGAACGGATGGTCGGGCGGCAGATCGGCGAACAGGCCGATGACGTTGCGCGCGATGTCCACACCCATCTGGTCAAACAGCGGGGTCAAGCCCTGCTCCTGCAACATCCGGCGGAAATGCGGGTTGTCGCCGATGGTCGCCGCCATCAGATCGCTGCGATTGGCATGGCCGAACAACAGGTTTTCGATCACCGACGCCTCGGCGTTATAGGCCCCCGGCTCGAACGGCACGATCAGGTCCGACAGGTTGCGATCTTCCAAGGCCTCACGCAGCTGTTCGCGCAGATCGACCAGACTGTTGGCAAGGTCAGGGTGATCGGCCTGCAGCACGCAGGACCGCAGCGCCAGATCCTGCATGTCCTGTCGCAGCATCACGCAATCCAGCACCTGCAACACCCGGTCCATCAACGCCGTATGCCCGTCCAGCCCCAGTGCGGCGTAGTCGATCCAGCCATTGACAGGATCGAAATCGGGGTTGCCGGACATTCTGGCCTCGCTCTGTTGCCAGCGCCGTTCGGGGGTCGCCGCCGCGGCATTGGCACCCTCGGGATGGGGCGCGTTCTTTAGCCCGTAAAGCAGGTTGTCCAGCACCGAGCCGGAAAAGAAGAAACTGTCCCCCCCGGCATAGCTGATCGACCGGCCCGTGACGGATTCCGGCAGCGACAGCAGATTGGCCTGCCCGGCAGTCACCTTGCCGCCGCTGGGCCAGACCTGACGCGCCAAGGCTTCGGCCAGCGTGTCGCTGCCGGATCCGGCGTTGCCCACGACGGCCACCGCCTCGCCCGGAGCTACCGTAAAATTCACCCGTTCAAGGCTGACCCCGCCGCCATCATCGATCACCCGCAGATTGACGGTGGCCAGCGGCGATTCCAGCGGGACCGTCGGTTTCGTCGTCACGGCCTGGATCTCCGGATCCAGCATGCCATCGACGGCGAATTGAAGGATGACCTGCTGGTATTTCACCTGCACGTCCTGACGGTTCTGATCCCAGTCGATCAGTTCCTTCAACGGGCCCGGCAAATCCTTGTAGGCGCCGATCACCGCCACCAGCTGCCCGATGTCAAGCCGCCCGGTCAGCGCCAGATAGCCTCCGACCGAATAGAACAGGAACGGCGTCAGCTGCGCGAGGAAGTTGTTGATGAACTTGACCAGAAATTTCCACTGGTAGATGTCGAACCGGATCTTGAAAATCCGCCCCAGCCGCGCGGCGATGTCGGCGCGTTCATAGTTCGATGTGTCATAGGCGTGGATCGTGCCGATGCCATCGACGATCTCGCTGACGCGGCCCGCCAGTTGCCGCGCGGTCAGTTGCCGTTCGCGGCCCAGCACCAAGAGGCGCCGCCGCATGCGTGGAATGATGAACACCTGCACTGCCACAAGCGCCGCGGTGATCAGGCCCAAGGGCACGCTTTGCAGAAAGATGAACAGCAGCGCCGTCAGAGCCTGCCCACCCAGCATCGCCGGCGTCACAAAGGCGTCGCCGGCGAACCCGCCCAGCGGTTCCACCTCGTCCTTGACCATGCTGGCAACCTCGGCGCCCTTCAGCCGCTTGAACGCCTGCGGCGGGAACCGCAGCACATTGTCCACCAGCGCGAACCGCAACCGCCGCAGCAGGCGTTCCCCCAGCTTTCCCTTGTAGGTGTTGATGTAATATTTGAACAATCCGTTCACGATCACCAGCATCAGGAACACGCCGCTCAGCGCGAAAAGCATGCCGATACGTTCCATCGCGAACCCGTCGAACAGCACCACGGGCCCACCGAACCACGGCAACTCCAGCCGCCCGAACACCTGCGTCGCCCCGGGCGTTTCGAACCCGCCGCCTTGGATCGGGCCGTTGACGATGGATTTCGGCAGGCTGAACGCCATGAAATACGGGATCATCGACAGCGCGACGATGACCAGGATCCAAAGTTGCTCTACCCGCGTGTGCCGCCAGATGTAGCGCGAGATATTGCTGTCAAGCATGCGTCCGCGCCCCGTTCTGCGTCATTCCCTGCAATCCGTCGCGCGTCACGATCCGGTCCAACCCCTCGTCCGGCCCCTTGTCAGGTCCATGTCCAGCGGGTTTCCGAAGACGGCCCGCTGTGCATAGTCAATCGGAACTGCCGCGCCGGATCAAGCGTCTGCGCAGGTTTCGCGGGCGTGATGTCCGCTAGGGCACAATCGGTGTATCTGCGCGAAACACCAGCAGATCGTCGCGCCGTTCCAACTGTCCCTCGATCTGCACCGGCAAGGCCACCAGATCATACAGCGCCTTTGGCATCGGCCCGCCATCCGGTCCGGCGATCAGCACCACGGTGGATCCGGCAACCGGCAGGTCCATCACCAGCACCGGTGGCAGCCCGCCCGATATGCACAGGTTGGCGCAGGCCTTGTGCGCCAGCCCGTCACCGGGCCGCATCGACCCGGCGGCGCATTTGCCGTCGCAGATTTCCCCGGTCAACCGCC
>JBGSJU010000011.1:0-13128 GCA_041741655.1 Rhodobacterales bacterium | reverse complement strand
CCCGCGTAGGCGGCGCGCAGATGCGCCACCAGCGCGCGCGGATAGTCGCAACCGGGCGGGATGCCAAAGACGCGGGGGGCGGACATCGGGTCAAACATGGCGCGACAGCATCTGTTCAGCCAACGCGATACCCGCGGGGCGGCCCACGTCACACCATTGTCCGGGATAGTTCAGCACATACAGCGTGCCGCGATCCAGCATCCCCGTCCACAAGTGATTGAGTGAAAAAACCCGGTCCGGGATCGCGGCCAGCCCATCGGTCATGACAATTTGTGCGCCGGCATAGACCAGACCGGGGCCGCGTCGCACTCGGCCACCCGCCAAGGTGAAATCGCCCGGCCCATTGTAGCCGGTGGCGCGGACGGGGGGGATGCACAACAACAGCGCCTCCATCCGCGCGGGATCCCAGGCCTCGGCCAGCAGCGCCAGCGGGTTCGGGCCGTGCCAGACGTAATCGGTGTTCAGGGTAAACACGGGACCGTCGCCCAATAGCGGCAGCGCGTGGCGCAACCCGCCGCCGGTTTCGAGGACGTCCGGGGTTTCGTGCGAAATTACTACTTCGGACCCCGCCAGATGCGTGGCGATCTGGTCGGCCAAATAATGCGTGTTCACCACGATGCGGCGGGGTGTGATGCCGCGCGCCACGTCCAGCGCGTGATCCAGCAGGGCGCGCCCCGCCACCGGGATCAGCGGTTTTGGCCGGGTTCGGGTCAATTCACCCATCCGCGTGCCGAACCCGGCGGCGAACAGCATCACAGCGCAGGGATGGTTCCGCATTGGTCTTTCAGCCTTTGCAACAGGGCGGGCGTGGGGGCGGGCATGTCGGCGCGGATGCGGTCAGCGACCGAGGCCAGCGCGGGATGCGACAGGTCGCGGATCAGATGGCCCCAGACGCGCGGGATCAGGTCGATGTAATGCGGTTTCGCATCGCGCAGCGACAGGCGCGCAAACACGCCCAGAATGCGCAGGTTCCGCTGCGCGCCCAACAGATGATAGGCGCGGTCAAAGGCGTGGGCGTCCTGTCGGGTGCGGGCGATGTAATGCGCGATCATCCGACGTTCGACATCTGGCGGCACATCGCGGCGGGCGTCCTGCAACAGCGATACCAGATCATAGGCCGGGTGGCCGGTCATCGCGTCCTGAAAATCCAGCAACCCGGTGCGCGCGGGGCCGGTGCGTTCGGGTAGCCAGATCAGATTCTCGGCGTGGTAGTCGCGCAGGATCATCACCGGCGTGGCCGGCGCGATCTGGTCCAGCAGCGGGGCAAAGGTGGTCGAAAACGGCTCTGTTCCAGCGCCATCGCCAAGAGTGCCACGGCGATACCAAACCCAGGCCAGTGCGGCCATCCGGGTCATCATGTCGGTGTCGTAGGGTTTCAATCCGGTCGCCACGGGATGCGCGTGCAAGGTGATCAGCGCCTCGGTGGCGTTTTCATAGAGCGGGATTTCAAGCTCTGGCGCTGCGGGGATGACGCGGGCGAACAGCGCATCGCCCAGATCCTCCAGCAACAGAAAGCCGGTTGCGTCATCGGCGGCAAGGATGCGCGGCGCCGACAGGCCAAGCCCGGACAGATGTTGTGCGACATGGACAAAGGGGCGGACATCCTCGCCCTTGGCCGGATCGGCATCCATCAGCACAGCGGTGGGGCCGTTGCGGTGACGCAACCGGAAATATTTGCGGTTTGACGCGTCGCCAGCCAGCATCGCGCGGGACGCATCGGCCCAAGCGGTGGTGGCCAGGAATCTGTCAGCCAGGGCAACCCGGTCAGTTTGGGCAATCCGGTCAGTCAAGGCGGAAATCCTTCAGACGGTCCGGCCATGTCCCGCCGGGCACCAAGGTGATGTTGCGGTCGTCCTCGCCCGGACCGGGCGCAAAGACAACCCGCAACGCGTCGGATGGAGCCAAGGTGCCCAGTCGGTCCGACCATTCGATCAGGCAGATCGCCGTGTCAAACGCCTCGGACAGGCCAAGTTCCTCGGACTCGGAAGGATGGGTCAGGCGATAGAGGTCGGCATGCCAGATCGGGCCCTTCAGGGTGTCATAGACCTGCACCAGCGTGAAGGTGGGCGACGGCACATGTTCTGGCCGGAGCAGCAGGGACTGGATCAGCGCGCGGGCGAAATGTGTCTTGCCAGCGCCGATGGGGCCATCCAGCAAAATCACGTCGCCCGGCAACAGCAACTGTCCCAATCGCCGGGCAAAGCGGGCGGTGTCGTCGGTCGATCTGGAAGCAAACGCCTGCATGCGGCCAGAGTACCCCGCCAGATGGCCGCCGCAAGCATCGCGATGGACCGATCAGTCGATTGGTGGCGCCATGGCTGAGGCCACTGGCCTCAGGCCCGCGGCGTCATCCGCCCGACCGGCCACCGCGGCGCTGCTGTCGGTCGGTGACACTGCGCCTGCGTCACCGACGAACATCACCATCGCGTAGCCACCGGTCAGGGTTGCCGCCCGACATTCTATCGCGGCGCCGTTCACATGCGTGACCGACAGCGACGGCGGAGGGGTCAGGCTGCGACGACTGAGGAATGCGTTGATCGGCGACCAGTCGGTGTCATCGCGGCTATGGTCACGCCAAAGCCGCAGGGCGTCATGTGCCGTGGTTTCGGCAAACGCATTGTCCGGATCGGTTTGCCACAGCGCCATGTAGGCGGTGTTCGAAACGCTCAGGATGCCCGCAGGTGAGAAGACGGCGATCGCCTGCGGCAACTGGTTCAGAACTGCCTTGCCCAGCCCAAGCTCGGACCGAAATCGCCGCGTCAGGGTCATTTCGGCGGTGATATCCTCGAACACGAAGGCCACGGCGCCATCCGGATGGGGGCGCCCTGTCACGCGATAGGTCTGGCCGCCGGGCAGGACCCAGGTTTCCAGAAACTTTCCGTCGGCGGCGGCGGCCACCAGATCGGTCATGCGCTGGCGCCACGAGGAATAGTTGCGCGGTTCCGGCATGGTCTGGCTGTCGCGCATCCGGTCGAACACCGCGCTGAGCGTGGGACGGGCCGACAGAAAATCCGCCGGCAAAGCCGTCAGGTCGATCAGGGCAGGGTTGAACAGCGCCAACCGCCGGTCCCGGTCAAAGATCGCCAGCCCGATGGACAGGGTCGCAAATGTCTTGGTCAGCGTCTGGACAAAATTGCGCTGCACCGTCTCGGCCTGCACGACCGCGTCGATGGCATGGGCATAGTGAATGGCGGTCTCGCCGCTGCGCGCGGATGTCAGGCTGAACCAACGCAGTCCGCCGTTGGGCAATGATAGGGACACCCGTCGCGGCGTGGCTTCGGTGGAGTCCAGATCAGCCGGGGCAAACAGCGGCGCGATTCCGCGCGACGCGGGGAAATCCGGCGCCATATCGCGCGCCAAGGCGCGATAGGTGGCGTTGGCCCACAGGACACGCGTCCCGCGCCCGGTTTGCCACACCGCAAGCGGCGAATGGTCGGCGGCCCGGCGCAGAGTCTGCAATTCCTCGATCTGGCGCAGGATATCCGGCTGTACCTGACTGCGCCGGTTTTCAGGCGCAAGGTCAACCCGCACCCGTCCATCAATCGCGGTCAGGCACAGCGGCTGGCTGTGACCCGGCGTGGTGGGCGCAAGGCGTATTTGCCCGGACGGCAGGATATCGGCCGGATCGAGTGGAAACCCCGGAAACAAGGGTGCCAGCAGCCGCGCTGCCTGATCCCAACCCGACGCGGGGGCATCTGCCGTGGGGCCCAGCATGGCGCGTGCCGCCGGTGATGCGTCCAGCAGAACCCGCCGATCAAACAGCATGGCGATGGCCCCGTCATCGCCGGTGTCTCCGACGCGCCGCGCGTGCCGCAGACTGTCGGCGCGCCAGATCGCCCACAGCACCAAAGCACCCAGCAAAGCGGCAAGAGCCGTGTCGAAGGCCGGCAGATCAACAGGCAGACCGGGCATGATGGTTCCAGACGATGCGGTCAAAAGCTGCCATCAGTTTGACTGCACCGGGGTTAACGGCGCGTTAACGTGGTCGAGCAATCGGTGGCCGCAACGTGGAATTGTCAGATCAGCAGCGGACGGTTTTCCCCCAAGGCGCCGGCAGCCCGCGCGGCGGCATCGATCCGGGCGCGGGGCCAGACAACCTCGACAATTGCGCCGCAGCGTTCCGGCTGTTCATCGGGTGGCAGGAACGGATCGCCGCCATTGGCAAAGCTCAACTCTGCCCCGGTGCGTTCCAGCAGGGTCTTGGCAATGAACAGACCCAAACCCATGCCTTCATAGCCGGGGCGTTGGGCGGCATCGTCCGAACTGGCGCTCGGCCCGGCCGTGCTGCCGGACCCTGTACGACGGCGTCCGACGAAAGGATCACCGATCCGCCCGATCATATGGGCCGGATAGCCCTGACCATCGTCCATGATGCGCACGATGATCCGGGCAAAATCCCATTCGCAATCGACCCAAACCTTGCCCTTGGCAAAGTCCACCGCGTTCTGCACCAGATTGCGCAGCCCATGGATGATTTCAGGCGACCGCATGATCGTCGGGTGCGGCAACCCGTGGTCAATGGCCGGGCCGCTATCAATCAGCACGGTCTTGCCGCGCATCATGTGCGGTTCGGCGGCTTCGCGCACCACGGCCAGCAACAGGGCCTGCCGCAGATGCAGGTCATCCTTGCCGACCTGCCCCATCGACCGCAGGATGTCGCGACACCGGTCGGCCTGAGCCCGGATCAGGCGGGCGTCATCCTGCAATTCGGGCCGGTCCGACAATTCTTCGACCAGTTCGGCGGCGGCCAGCGTGATGGTGGCCAAGGGCGTGCCCAGTTCATGCGCCGTGGACGCCACGACCCCGCCGATGTCGGTCAGTTTCTGTTCGCGCAACAGCGCCATCTGCGTGGCTTCCAGCGCATCCGACATGGCGTGCATTTCCACCGCGACGCGGCGAGCATAGAGGCTGAGGAACACCACCGCGATCATGATCGCCACCCAGTTGCCGAACAGGAAAAGGTCCGGAACGCGCAGGATCAGACCCTGTTCGTTTTGCAACGGCAGATGGATGCGCGCCAGCACGGTCGCCAGAACGATGGCCGTCAACCCCAACATCACGGTGGACCGGGCCGACAAAACGGTGGCCGACACCATCACCGGACCCAGCAGCAGCACATAGAACGGGTTGTGCAACCCGCCCGACAGGAACAGCAGCAAGCCCAGCTGCATCAGGTCAAACAGCACCATCAGCAGGTTTTCGGTTTCCGACAGCCGTTTGGTTTCGGGAAAGATTACCATCGCAATCAGGTTCGCAACCACCGCGATGCCGATCACCAGCAGGCAAAGCCCAAGGTCCAGTTGCAGATCATACAGCGCCTGCGCGACGATGATCGCCCCGATCTGGCCGGCGATGGCGACCCAGCGCAACACGATGATGGTGCGCAACCGGATCCAGTTGCCGCGCTGGCGGCCTTTGAACAGTCCGAGGGAGATATCACTCATCTGTGCGGTTTCGTCCCGTTGTCTGTGCAGGGTGGGTGAAATATGGCAACTTCACCTCTTGAACACCATCCCCGGACCAATACCGCAAAGGACCCGCCATGACCCGTCTGGTTGCCATCGTTGCCGCCGCACTCGCCGCTGTCGCATTGGCGGTGACTGCCTATGTCGGATTTGGGCGCACCGATGACCAGTATGCGCAATGTCGCGGCGGGGCCATCGCCGGGGGGGCTGAGCAATTGGGCGGCCCGTTCACGCTGGTGGATGAAACCGGGCGCACGGTCACGGATACCGATGTGATCACGGAACCGACGCTGGTGTATTTCGGCTATACCTTCTGCCCGGATGTCTGCCCGCTGGACAATGCCCGCAATGCCGAAGCGATCGAGATTCTGGAAAGCCGCGGCAAGATCGTGAAGCCGGTGTTCATTTCCGTCGATCCACAGCGCGACACGCCCGAAGTGCTGGCCGAATTCACCGATGTGCTGCATCCGCGCATGATCGGCCTGACCGGAACCGAAGACCAGATCAGGGCGGCAAGCCAAGCCTATCGGACCTATTTCAAGAAACAGGAGGCCGATCAGGCGGACCCCAATTATTACCTGATCGATCATACCACCTTTACGTATCTGGTGTTTCCCGGCGAGGGTTTCATCGAATTCTTCCGCCGCGACATCACGCCCGAACAGATGGCGGATCAGGTGCAATGCTTTCTGGATGCGCGCTGATTCTGTGATCGTTTGACGTGGGCATGGCGGCAAGCTACATCTTGGCGCCAGCCCGCATTGGTTGGGCAGGGGGATCGGATGAACGATGCAGAGCTTGATCTGGGGGCGGATACCACGCTTCTGCTGGTCGATAACGACGATTCCTTCCTGAAACGCCTCGCCAAGGCGATGGAAAAGCGCGGCTTTGATGTTGCGATGGCCGCATCCGTCGCCGAGGGCAAGGCGATGGCCTTGGCCCGCCCCCCGGCCTACGCGGTCTGCGATCTGCGGCTAGAAGATGGCAATGGCCTTGATGTGGTCGAGGTGTTGCGTGAACAACGGCCCGATTGCCGTATCGTGGTGCTGACCGGCTATGGTGCGATTGCCACCGCCGTGGCCGCAGTGAAGATCGGCGCGACCGATTACCTGTCGAAACCGGCGGATGCGACCGATATCACCAATGCCCTGCTGTCGCGCGGCGACATGCTGCCCCCACCGCCCGACAATCCGATGAGCGCGGACCGCGTGCGCTGGGAACACATCCAGCGCGTCTATGAAATGTGCGACCGCAATGTCAGCGAAACGGCGCGGCGGTTGAACATGCACCGGCGCACCCTGCAGCGCATTCTGGCAAAACGCAGCCCGCGCTGACCGACTCTTACAACACGAAGCGTGTCATGACCCGGTCCACCGTCTGGCCGTTGTCCAGCGTCACCCCATGTTGGTGGCCCCAGGTTTCGAACCCGCGCGCGCGATAATAGGTCAGACCGCTGTCATTGTCGGCGCGGATCGTGGCGTTGATCGCGGTAAACCCGGCGGCCCGTGCCGCCTTGCAGGTCGCATCGAACAATCGGGTGCCAATGCCATGGCCGTGGCGGCGCACATCGACGAAACTGGCGATATCGGCCATGCCGGGCGGCAGATCGGGATGCGGATGCACCCATTGAAACCCCAGAACGGTGCCGCCGTCATCTTCGGCCAGATGCCAGATCGACCTGGGTTCGGCCATCCAGTCGCGCAGATCGGCAGCCGTGACCGGCCGTGTCATCGCCGTGGTGCCACCGATGGTGATGATTTCATTCAGCAACGCGGCCATCGCGGCAGCATCGAACACGCGGGCGGGGCGGATGTGGATCATGATGCGGCCAGCAATTCTGCATGCCGCGCAACATAGGCGGTGCGCACCACCACGGGCGGGCGCAGCAAGATGTCGAGGCCCGCAATCAGGCCGGGATCGGGTCGGCCAAAGAACTTGTCCGCTTCGGCGGCGCTGAAACCCGCGATGCGCGTTGCCTCCATCCAGGCGGACAGCTTGTCGGCAGCCTTGATGCGTTTCTTGATCGGGGCGGGGATGACCGCGGGCAGGCCGAACCGGATGTGGATCGCCGCCGACAGCCTGTCATCCAGCGCGCCGTAACCGGGTCCAACGGCGGACTTGACCGGGGAAATCATGTCGCCAATCACATATTCCGGCGCATCATGCAGCAGCGCGGCCAGCCGCCATTTCGGGGCTGCGGCAGGGTCGATCCGCGCGAACAGCGTTTCCACCAACAGCGAATGTTCTGCGACCGAATAGGCGAAATCGCCCCGCGTCTGCCCGTTCCACCGCGCGACAAAGGCCAGACCATGCGCGATATCGGCAATCTCGATATCCATCGGCGTCGGGTCCAGCAGATCGAGCCTGCGGCCCGACAGCATCCTTTGCCAGGCGCGCGGCTGTTTGGCCATCCGAAGGGGTCCTGCCTATGACGCGGCGTTACAGCGTTACGGTCGTGCCTTCGACGGCATAGACGTAGTTCTCGTGCAGCTTGCCGACCTGCTGATAGGGCAGATTGCGGAAGCTGCGGGTCAGCCATTGCGTCGAGGCGAAATGTTCCAGGATCAGGATCGGCCGCCAGCGGTGCAGGATGTGATAGGCCCCGCGCAGGGCGCTCTTTTCATGGCCTTCGACATCCAGTTGCAGGATGCTGATCGGGCGCGACAGCGGAACGACATAATCCAGCATCACGGCCTGCACCGGTTCCACGCCCTCGCCGTCTTCGGTGACGAAGCGCGACAGGCCGCCCAGCGATTTGCCGTTGGCGTCGCGCGTCTTGAACAGCACGCTGCCGTCGCTGTTCGACAGCGCGGCATTGGTCAGCGTCACATTGGTCAGCCCGTTCAGCGCGATGGTGTCCTGCGCGGCGGCATAGTTGCCGGGGTTGGGTTCAAATGCCCACAACCGAGCAGCGGGGGCCAGCGCCGTGCTGAGCGCCGGGATGAAATCGCCGAAAAACGCGCCGGCGTGGATGATGTCGCCGGTTCCGGCATGGGCGCGCATGAAGCGCAGCGTGCCGGGTTCATAGGCCTGGCCTGCCAGCACGGCTCGGGCGGCGGGGCGTTCTTCCAGCCCCGCGGGCACGCGATAGACGCCATATTCGTTGCGGGCTGGCGCGGCGATTTCGGTCATGCACATTCTCGCTGTCAAAACGTCGTGAGTTTATCCGCGTTGCTCCGATTGGCAAGGAGTGTTAGAGCCCACGCAACGGGATTGAAAACACTGGAGTTGGGCAAATGCCTAAGGATTTCATCGTCAAGGACATCGCGTTAGCCGATTTCGGGCGCAAGGAACTGATCATCGCCGAAACTGAAATGCCCGGCCTGATGGCGCTGCGCAAGGAATTCGGTGCGACAAAACCGCTGGCCGGCGCGCGCATTGTCGGGTCCTTGCACATGACGATCCAGACGGCCGTCCTGATCGAAACACTGACAGCCCTTGGTGCCGATGTGCGCTGGGCGTCTTGCAACATATTTTCGACCCAAGATCACGCTGCCGCCGCCGTGGCCAAGGCCGGCGTGCCGGTGTTCGCGATCAAGGGCCAGACCCTGACCGAGCATTGGGATTATCTGGACCGGTCGTTCCAGTTCCCCGAAGGCGCGAACATGATCCTCGACGATGGCGGCGATGCCACGCTGTATGTCCTGTTGGGCGCACGCGCCGAAGCCGGTGAAGACATCATCCCGGTGCCGCAGTCGGAAGAAGAAGAAGTCATCAAGCTTCAGATCAAGAAGCGGATGGCGGAAACCCCCGGCTGGTTCACCAGGACCCGCGCCGCGATCAAGGGCGTGTCCGAGGAAACCACCACCGGCGTGCATCGTCTGTATGACCTGCACAAGAAGGGCCAACTGCCGTTCCCGGCAATCAATGTGAACGACTCTGTGACCAAATCGAAATTCGACAACAAATACGGCTGCAAGGAATCGCTGGTGGACGGCATCCGCCGCGCCACCGACACCATGATGGCCGGCAAGGTCGCGGTCGTTTGCGGCTATGGCGATGTGGGCAAGGGTTCGGCGGCGTCGCTGCAAGGCGCGGGTGCCCGCGTGAAAGTGACCGAAGTGGACCCGATCTGCGCCTTGCAGGCCGCGATGGACGGGTTCGAGGTGGTGCTGCTGGAAGATGTGATGGCCTCGGCCGACATTTTCATCACCACAACCGGCAACCGCGACGTGATCCGCATCGAGCACATGCGCGCGATGAAGGACATGGCGATCGTCGGCAACATCGGCCATTTCGACAATGAAATTCAGGTTGCCGCGTTGAAGAACCACAAATGGACCAACATCAAGGAACAGGTGGACATGATCGAGATGCCGAATGGCAATCGCATCATCTTGTTGTCCGAAGGCCGCCTGTTGAACCTGGGCAATGCCACCGGGCACCCGTCTTTCGTGATGTCGGCGTCGTTCACCAATCAGGTGCTGGCGCAGATCGAACTGTGGACCAAGGGCGAAGATTACGCGCCCGGCGTCTATATCCTGCCCAAGCATCTGGATGAAAAGGTCGCGCGCCTGCATCTCGACCGCATCGGTGTCAAGCTGACGCAGCTGCGGCAGGAACAGGCGGACTATATCGGCGTCAAGGCCGATGGCCCGTTCAAGCCGGAACATTACCGCTACTGACCCCACTGCTGTCGCGCATCCGGTCGCCAGAACCCGTGCCGCCACGGTTTTGCGCGATTGCGTGGCACCGGGACGGTTTTCCCCTTTGTCTATCGTGACGCCGCGTTTATCGTTCCTGTCAGCGCAATGTGAGTGCTGACAGGAAATGAGCGCAAAGCGCCAAGCCCGGTGGAGATGACGATGGGAAAACGTGACGAACTGATCGCGAAATATGCCGACGATCTGCGCAACAAATGCAAGATGGAGCCTGACATGGCTCTGTTGACCAAGGTGACAATCGGCTGTGGGCCGGCGATCTACAACGCGGATTCGTCCGTTGTGGCCGCGGCTCAGCCCACCGAACTGGAAACGGTCAAGAACAATTTCCTGATCAAGAAGCTGGGTCTGGCAGACGGGCCGAACCTGATGGCGGCGATCGATGCGGTGGTGGAAACCTACGGTCGGTCCGAACGCAACAAATATCGCGCGGTTGTCTATTACATGCTGGTCAAGCATTTCGGCAAGGACGCCGTTTACAACTGATCCCCCGACGATACCGCCGACCCAAGGCGCCTTTGGCGTCCCCTGAGGGTAGGCGCTGTGATGACATCGCAAGTTTGCCGAAAATGCCGGGAACTTGCCATTTGTCACATGCACAGACACGGGGTATCACGGGTCCACAGGCCAGGATGGCCGGGACCAATTCAGTTTCACGTCTGGTGTGTGGGAGCACTGGGGTGACGAGGGGGTTTCGGCGTGGCCGGGGCCCCCTCGTCTGTTCGCCTGACCTGCTCCGCGCGTGCCGGTGGACGTTGCCTTGGGGCGGGTCAGATCAGTGTCAGCACGGCCCCCATGATCGCACAGCCGAAAATCGCATAACCGCCATCGATCAAGGTCAGCAGGTATGGCCGACCCGGATAGGCATTGTTGATCGCGATCCATGGCGTGATGAAGAAGGCGCCAATGCCAAGGCCCGACACCACCCCTTTGGCCAAGGTGTCAATGCCGGCCATGCCAAAGACATGCCGCATCATGCCGGCCACCACCATCATCGCCAGTGCCGACAACAGGAACGGCATCGCCGCTGCCAGCGGCTGATCCTTGGGCACCGGCCGCGCGCCGGATGCGGCCATCCATGGTTTCGACAGCGCCATGTACCAGACCGCGCCAAACACCCATGCCGCCAGCCCAGCGGCGATCACACGCAACAGGTCCATCCCGGTCCCTCCCGCTTTTACCCCATTACGTTACGGCAGAATCAGGGATT
This sequence comes from Rhodobacterales bacterium, assembly GCA_041741655.1. GTDB lineage: Bacteria > Pseudomonadota > Alphaproteobacteria > Rhodobacterales > Rhodobacteraceae > UBA9554. Next base: position 1,792 of record JBGSJU010000011.1, on the reverse strand, counting down.
GGTGCCAGAAATCTTCAGGACATGCGCCCATTCCGCGGCCGTCACCGGCTGCACCGACAGGCGCGATGACCGCACCAGCGCCATGTCGGCCAGCATCGGGTCGGCTTTCGCCATGTCCAGCGTGACAGGCCGCATCAGAGGACGGACGGCCCTGATCACCACGCAATCCCATTTGGGATCATCCGCCGTGCTGTCGGGCGCGCTTTCGCGGATCACCTCGACGATGCCGACAATCTCTTTCCCGATGTTGGAATGGTAGTAGAAGCCCAGATCGCCAACGCGCATCGCGCGCATGGCGTTGCGCGCCTGATAGTTGCGCACGCCGGACCATTCCTCGCCCGCGTCACCGCGTGCCATCTGCTGGTCCCAGGACCACGCGTCAGGTTCGGATTTGAACAGCCAGTAGGCCATCAGATCACCTTTTTCCATTCCCGCAGCACGGTACCGGCAAACAGCCCGGCCTTGCCATAGGGATCGCCCAGCACCCAATCCCGCGCCGCGTCCATGTCCGGCACATCCAGAATGACGATCGACCCGCACATGTTGCCCGCGTCATCCAGCAGCGGCCCGGACTGCGCTACAACGCCGGTCGCCCGGATATAGGCCAGATGCGCGTCGCGGTTGGCCTTGCGGACCTCCAGCGCGCAGGGTTTGTCATGGGCAATCAGGGCAACCAGCATTCATTCCTCCTTCAAGGGACGCGACAGCAGCATGGTGATGGCATTGGCAAGGCTCGCCCGCCCATCCAGCAGGGCCACGACCGCCGCCGTGACCGGCATTTCGATCCCCAAGGCCGTGGCGCGGGTCAGGACGGCCCGCGCCGTTGCCACACCTTCGACCGTGACGCGGGGATCAAACGGTGTGCCCTGCCCCAATGACAACCCGAAACGGAAATTGCGCGACTGCTGCGACGTGCAGGTCAGCACCAGATCGCCGAACCCCGACAATCCGGCCAGCGTGTCGGCCCGCGCCCCCAGCGCCATGGCCAGACGGGTCATTTCGGCAAAGCCGCGTGTCATCAGGGCGGCGCGCGCACTGTCGCCCAAGCCCGCCCCGATCACCGCGCCCGCTGCGATGGCCACGACATTCTTCAACGCGCCCCCCAATTCCGCGCCAACCACATCGGTGCTGCGATAGACCCGCAAAACCGGGGTTGTCAGCTTGATCTGCAACTGTTGCCCGACCGTGATATCCGCGCAAGCCAAGGTCAGCGCCGTGGGCAATCCGCGCGCAATGTCCGCGGCAAAGCTGGGCCCGGTCAGCACGGCGGGCGTTGCGCCGGGGATCAGGCTCAGGATTGCCGCTGGGCCGGTGCCTGTCGTCAAGTCCACGCCCTTGCTGCAGGCAACCAGCGCGCGGTGATGCAGGTGGGGGCCAAGCGCATCGCAAGCCGCGCGCATGGATTGCATGGGCACACACAGAAGCACCGGGATTTCTGCGGGAACAGTGTCGAAATCCTCCGTCACCCGCACCGCATCGGGCAAGCGGTGCCCGGGCAGGCGCCGGGCGTTTTCGCGGGAGGCCTGGATCATCTTCGCCTCGGCGGCATCGCGCGCCCACAGGATCACTGACCCTTCACGCCCCAGCGCAATCGCCAAGGCCGTGCCGAAGGCTCCCGATCCCGCCACCGCGATCATGCCTTGGCCCCCTTGCGTCCGGACCCCAGCATCGGGGCCGCATCGCCATCCAGCGGCCAGCGTGGGCGCGCGGCCAGCGTCATGTCGTCCGCCAGACCCAGCGCCAGCAGTTCTGCCCCGGCATAGGCGATCATCGCAGCGTTGTCGGTGCACAA
>JBGSJU010000010.1:0-1593 GCA_041741655.1 Rhodobacterales bacterium | reverse complement strand
AGTTCCTGCGGGGGATGCAGGCCGCCGCCGAAACCGGCCGCGCCAACCGCGCCGGTCTGCCACGTGATCCGCGACGTCTGGCGCGGCTGCTGCTGGATGCCGATTTTCATTTTCCCGGCCTGCCGAACGGGGTACAGCGCCTGCTGTTTCGCCTGCTGGCGGCGCTGGCCCCGGCCTGATCCCTACGTCCCACCCTTTGGAAAGCCTGCACCATGTCCCCTCGATTTTCCGTTCTTGGCGCGTCCGCCATTGCCATGGCGATCGGTTTCAACCTGCCCTACGCCAATCTTGTCGCCATCTATGATTATCCCGACATCCTGCGCCGCCCCGCCGCCGAGGCGCTGGGTCACTTTGCTGATGGCAGCGCGCCGTTGATCCTGACGTGGCACGCCTTTGCTTGGGCCGCGCTGTTGCTGGTGCCGCTTGCCATCGGGTTGGCCCAGACGCCGGCAAATCGCGCCACGTCCGAACCGTTGGTCCTTGCGGCGGCAATCACCGGGGCCCTGTCGGGTCTGACACAGGCGATCGGGCTTTGGCGTTGGGTGTTCGTGATCCCCGGCCTTGCGCGCCAACATGCCACGGCAGATGCGGCCGGCCGGGCCGCCGCCGAGGGCGTGTTCGACATGCTGAACAGCTGGGGTGGCGTGGCCATCGGCGAACATCTGGGCCAGTGGCTGTTGGTGTTTTTCACGCTGGCCCTGTCATGTCTGCAGTGGCGTCAGGGCCAGCGGATGACGGCCGGTCTGGGGTTTGTCACGGCGGCGTTGACCGGTATCGGCACGACCGAGGGGGTGATGCTTGCCCTTGGCCGCGATGGCGACCTTTTCTCGCTGTTCACCATCGCCGGTTTTCTTGCGCTGTCGCTGTGGCTGATCCTGATCGGCCTTGGGCATTGTGGGGTCTTGCGGCCCGGGCAGCGGCATTAGCCCGCGGGCACGTCCTGCGCCACACCACCCCGCACCTTCCCCATCAGACATTTTCCCTCATGCACAAGGCAGACCCGGACATGACCCATCTTGATATCAACGGCGCCCGGTTGTGCGTCATCGACACCGGAGCTGACATTGGCACCGGGCCCGACGCGCCAAGAGCGCCGATCCTGTTCATCCACGGCCTGATGCTGGCCAGCCAATCCTGGGATGCGCAGGTCGCCCGGTTCCGGACCAGCCATCGGGTGATCACCTTCGATCTGCGCGGGCAGGGGCAATCGGAAAAGTCGCGGGACGGGCTGGGTCTTGACGATCTGGCCGCCGATGTGGCGGCGTTGCTGGACCGGCTTGGCCCCGGCCCGGTGCATGTGGTTGCCTTTTCGATGGGCACCTTCATCGCCATGCGGCTTGCCGCGCGCCGCCCCGATCTGGTCCGGTCCTTGACCCTGATCGGGCCAAGTGCGGATGCGGAAGAGCGTTCCAACCTGCCGCGCTATGTCTTGCTGATCGCCATCGTGCGGCTGTTCGGCCCAAAGGCGGTCACGGCGCCCCTGATGAAGATCCTGTTCGGCAGGACATTTCTGGCCGATCCGGCGGTCAGGGCCGAACGAGACCTTTGGCGCGGCGTGCTGCGCGGCTTGCCGCGTGTGTTGCACCGCGCCGC
>JBGSJU010000009.1:0-6305 GCA_041741655.1 Rhodobacterales bacterium | reverse complement strand
GCTGGCCGCCCGGCTGGCCGCGATGGGCGTGCAACAGGGCGACCGCTTGGTGGCGATCCTGCCCAACCATCACGCGGCGCTGGTGGCGTGGCTGGCCACGATCCGGCTGGGCGCGGTCTGGTCGCTGTGTGCACCCGACATGGGGCATGTGGCGATCCTTGACCGGTTCCAGCAGATCGCGCCGAAGGTGCTGATCACGCAGGACGGCTATACCCATGCCGGCAAATCCATCGACCGCCGCGCGATCAACGCCACCATCCGCGCCGGCCTGCCGTCGGTCAGCACGCATATCGTGGTTGCCGTGCTGGGGGATCTTTCCGACGGGGCCGTGCCGTGGGACGGGCTGACCGATGGCGCGGGGCCCGACGCCACCGCACAGGTGCCCTGCGACCATCCGCTGTGGATCGTCTATTCCTCGGGCACCACGGGCAACCCGAAACCCATCGTGCACGGCCATGGCGGTGTGCTGCTGGAGATGTCGAAACAGGCGCTGCACACCGATGTCGGGCCTGACACCCGGTTCTGCTGGCTGACGTCATCCGGATGGATCATGTGGAATTCGCAATGGCACGCGCTGATGCAGGGCGCGACCGTGCTCTGCATCGACGCCGCGCCGCATCACCCCGACATGATGGCCATCTGGCGGATGGTGGCGGACGAACGGCTGACGTTCTTCGGCGCCGGGGCCGCCTATTTCACCGCCTGCCAGAAGGCGGGTATCCGCCCCATGGACCTTGACCTGACCGCACTTGTCGCCATCGGGTCCACCGGCTCGCCCCTGCCGCCCGAGACCTATGACTGGATCTACCGCGACGTCTCCCCCGATGCGTGGCTGGCGCCCATATCGGGTGGCACCGACCTTGCCGGCGCGTTCGTCTGCGGCAACCCCATGCTGCCGGTGCGGGCGGGCGAGATGCAATGCCGCGCGCTCGGCAATGCCGTGCGGGCCTTTGACCCCGAAGGCCGCGAGGTGTTCGATACCGTGGGCGAGCTGGTCTGCACCGAACCCCTGCCGTCGATGCCGTTGTTCTTCTGGGGCGACACGGACGGATCGCGGCTGCGGGCGGCCTATTTCGACACGTTTCCCGGCGTCTGGACCCATGGCGACTGGATCGAGATCACGCCCGAAGGCGGGTCGGTGATCTATGGCCGGTCCGACGCCACGATCAACCGCAAGGGTCTGCGGATGGGGTCATCCGAGATCTACCGCGCGGTCGAAAGCCTGCCCGAGATCCTCGACAGTCTGGTGGTCGATCTGGAATTTCTGGGCCGCGACAGTTTCATGCCGCTGTTCGTGGTGCTGGCCCCCGGCGCGGTGCTGGACGACGGTCTGAAAGCCCGCATCGCGGACGCGATCCGGCACAGCCTTGGCCCCCGATTCGCCCCGGATGACGTGCAGGCCATCGCTGCGGTCCCGCGCACCTTGTCGGGAAAGAAACTGGAAGTGCCGGTGAAGAAGTTGCTTTTGGGCGGCGATCCTGATCGCGTGGTGAACCGCGATTCGATGGCCAACCCCGACAGTTTCGACTGGTTCATCGCCTACGCGCAGGCGCGCAGCGCGTCACAGCCCGCCTGATGCTGAAAAATTGGTCAACAAAAATGCCCAATTCGCCGAAAACGGGCGCATAAAACTGTTGCGGGCCAAGCCGCTGGCCCGTTAACGTGACGTTGGAGCCGCAACAAGAATGGCTTGAAGATCAAACTACAACACGGAGAGGAGAACTCATGGATCGTCGTAAGTTTCTGCGGGGCGCCGCGGTCGCTGGAACGGGTGCCAGCCTGCTGGCAGCCCCCGCCATCGCCCAGGAACGCAAATCGCTGGTGATCGTGTCCACTTGGCCGCGGGACTTCCCCGGTCTGGGCCTGTCGGCCCAGCGTCTGGCACAGCGCATCGGCGAAATCTCGAACGGCCACTTTGCCGTCGAATATTTCGCGGCCGGTGAACGCGTTGGCGCGTTCGACGTGTTCGACGAAGTGGCCTCGGGCAACAGCCAGGCCTATATCGGCGCCGAATACTACTGGGGCGGCAAGCACCCGGCCTACAACTACTTCACTTCGGTGCCGTTCGGCATGTCCACCCAGGAATGGTCAGCCTGGATCCAGTATGGTGGCGGGCAGGAACTGTGGGATGAACTGGCAGGCGGTTTCGGCCTGAAGGCCTGGACCTGCGGATCGACCGGCACTCAGGCTGGCGGCTGGTTCAACAAGGAAATGGAAACGCCGGAAGACTTCAAGGGTCTGAAGATGCGTATTCCGGGCCTTGGCGGTCAGGTTCTGACCAAGATGGGCGCATCGACCGTGTCGCTGCCGGGCGGCCAGATCTATGAAAATCTGGTGTCGGGCGCGATCGAAGCAACCGAATGGGTCGGCCCCTATAACGACTACTTCATGAAGTTCTACGAAGCCGCCAAGTTCTACTACACCGGTGGCGTGCACGAGCCGGGCGGCGGTCTGGGCTTTGCGATGAACGCGTCGTGGTTCGGCACCCTGACCGACTGGGAAAAGGCCGTGCTGCTGGCCGCCTGCACCGAAGAGCACAACAATTCGCACATGGAAACCATGGCGAAGAATGGCGAATACCTGACCAAGCTGGTGAACGAACAGGGCGTGCAGGTTCGTGCATTCCCTGACGAAGTCTGGGATGCCTTCGGTGACGGCTCGGCGGCGGTGTTTGAGGAAGTGCGTGCCCATTCGCCGCTCGCGGCCAAGGTGGACGATCATTTCCAGAAGGCGCTGCGCGAAATTGGCGGCACCATCAACGCGCTGGAAGGCACCTTCCTGAAACAGCGCAACCGCGTGCTGGGCATCGGCTGATCCGGTCTTCGGGTAACATCAGGCAAGCGGGGCATCGCCCCGCTTGCTGCTTATTTACAGGTCGGCGGTGTGGCGCATCATGCGTCCAGCCAGTGCCTGTTGATTTCACCGTGCCACTCCAGTCATGAAAAAGGGGGAAGTCATGGCCACTCCGGTCAGCGCCGCCGCGACAGCGTACCAAGGTCAGCCCGCGCCGCTCTGGCGCTCTTTCGGCTGGGGCTTGCTGGGTGCCCTGCTTGCGTTCCTGATCAACAATGTGCTGACGCTCGGCTATGGTGCGCCGCGCCTTGTTGATGTCGCATCCGGTGGGATCGGCGCAGCCCTGCAACCCCTTGCCATCTATCTGATCTGTATCGGCCTTGGCGTTGCCGCCGCCCTGACCCGCCCCGATGTGTCGTTGCGCGCTGATGCCGCGATCATTCACAACTTCAACGTCTATCTGATCCGATCTTTGTTCTGGGCAGTGTTTCTGACCGGAATTGTCGATGCGGTCATCGCCTTGATGCGGGTCGAAGGCCTGCTGACCTACTTCGTGTCCCCGGAACTGGCGCGCGAATTCACCCGTTCGGCCTTTGTCGCGCCGATCTTCCATTTCCCGCTGATCGTGCTGGGTTTCGTCATCGGGGCCTTCACCAAATCGTTGGGATTCACTTGGCTGGCCCTGCTGATCGTGGCATCCGAACTGCTGATCGTGTTCACCCGCTTCGTGTTCTCCTACGAACAGGCGCTGATGGGGGACCTTGTGCGCTACTGGTATGCCGCGCTGTTCCTGTTCGCCTCGGCCTACACGCTGTATGAAGAAGGCCATGTGCGGGTCGATATCTTTTATGCCACCCGCAACAGCCGCATCAAAGGCGCGCTGAACACCTGGGGCACCATCATTCTGGGCATCCTGACGGTCTGGGTCATCATGGCCCTGGCGATGAACGGCAAGACCTCGATCGTGAACGCGCCGGTGATCAATCTGGAAATCACCCAGACCGGCGCCAACGGCATGTTCATCAAGTATCAGATGGCGGCATTTCTGGCGATTTTCGTGGTGACGATGATCATCCAGTTTGTCAGCTACATGTTCGAATCCATTGCCGACTGGCGCGATGAACCGGGCAAGCGAACAATCATCGGCGCAGGCCAATAAGGAAATCCAGAATGGAATCATTTTTTCTCATTGTCCTGATCTTGGCCATGGTTGGCGCACTGGGGTCCGGCTTTCCGGTCGCTTTTGCCCTGCCCGGCGCGGCGGTCGTCACCATCGGACTGGCCGCCGGGGCGGGCTTGCTGTTTGCCGGATCGACCGATGCCTATTTCCACTCGGGCGGGCCATCGCAATGGCTGTCCGCCGGCGTGACCAACCTGCGCGGCACATTCTGGGAGGTTGAACGGGATACCCTGATCGCCATTCCGCTGTTCATCTTCATGGGCATCATGCTGCAACGGTCCAAGATCGCCGAGGACCTGCTGGTGGCGATGGCGCAGTTGTTCGGCCCGGTGCCGGGCGGTCTGGGGATTTCCGTGGTGTTCGTCGGCGGCCTGCTGGCCGCCACCACCGGCATCGTCGGCGCGACGGTCGTTGCGATGGGCCTGATTTCACTGCCGGCGATGATGCGCAACAACTATTCCATCCCGCTTGCCACCGGCACTATCGCCGCATCGGGTACGCTGGGCCAGATCATCCCACCCTCGATCGTGCTGATCATTCTGGCGGACCAGCTGGCCTCGGCGACTGATCAGGCCTCGACCGGCCGCAAGGAGCTTTATTCTCAGGCCACCGGCGAAAACCAGATGCCGTCGGTGTTCGACGTCGGGTCCACCTCGGCGGGCGAGATGTTCCTCGGCGCGCTGGTGCCGGGCCTGATGCTTGTGCTGATCTACATGATCTACATCCTGATCTTCGCGCTGTTGAACCCGAAACGCGCCCCCGCCGTTCCGTTCGAAGGCCGGATGGACAGCGCGTTCTGGGGCCGGATCGCCATCACCCTGATCCCGCCGCTGGCGTTGATCTTTCTGGTGCTGGGGTCGATCATCGGCGGCATCGCCACCGTGAACCAGGCGGGCGCCATCGGCGCGGCTGGCGCCATGGTGATGGCGGGCTACCGTCTGGGCACACCCAACAGCCGCACCTACCTGCCGGTGCTGGTCGGCGGCATCGGCATGGTCATCATCGCGTTGGCGGTGTCGATCTGGCCGATGAACCTGAAGGGCGCGCAAACGGTGTCGGATTGGACCGGCATCTATGTCGGCATCCTTGGTTCGGTGCTGACGATCGCCGCCATCGTCTGGTCCGGCCTGCGCGTGATGCGCCTCGACAACACGCTGAACGCCGTGATGCTGGAAACCGCCAAGACCACATCCCTGGTGTTCGTCATCCTGCTGGGCGCCGCGATGCTGACCGCCGCCTTCCGGGCCTTCGGCGGCGAGGATCTGGTGCGCGAATTCCTGCAGGGTCTGCCCGGCGGGTTCTGGACCCAGTTCATCATCGTGATGGGCGTGATCTTCCTGATGGGCTTCTTCCTTGATTTCATCGAAATCGCCGTGGTGGTGGTGCCGATCGTGTCGCCGATCCTTCTGGCGGATCCGTCCGCCAACATCACCGCCGTGTGGCTGGGGGTGATGATCGGATTGAACATCCAGACCTCTTTCCTGACGCCACCCTTTGGCTTTGCGCTGTTCTATCTGCGGGGCGTCGCGCCCTCCAGCATCAGCACCGGGCAGATCTATCAAGGCGTCATTGCGTTCATTTCGCTGCAACTGCTGGCACTGGCCATCGTGGGCACCTATCCGCCGCTGGTCAACTATGTGCCGCTGCGGTCCAGCTATCTGTCGGAAACCGCGCCGCCACCAAAGAACCCGCGCCTGCAATATTGTGTGGATGAACAGGTGTTCAGCCTCGTCGAAAGCGGGCAGGCCACCCCGGCCGCCGCCATTGCCGCGCTGCGCGGTGCCGATCTGTCGGTCCTGCCGCGCGATCTGCAAACCGCGCTGGACAAGTCGATGGATCAGGGCGAGGCGGCGCTGGCCGCGATCCCCACCGTGCGCACGGCCCATGCGGCGGTGACCGAAGCGTCCGCATCCTACCGCCCGGTGCAACGTGACGTGCGCGCCATCGAGAAAAAGGTCCGCCGTATCGAGGCGCATATCAAGGAACTGGATCAGGAAGCCGCCCGCCTGCTGAGCGACGGCGATGCAGCGCGCAATGCGGTAATCGCCGCCGAAAAGGCCGGTCTGCTGGCGGAAATCGAGGCGCTGCGCAGTGGCATCCCGGCGGATTGGGACCCGGTGCATGACACGTTCGAACTGTTGACCAAGGCCGAGGAAACCGCGCGCAATACCCATCGCCGCGCCGCCGACACCGCCTTTGAAGAGGCGGCCGGCGTGTTGGCCGTGCTGAACGGCACGCCCGTCCTGCTGGCCCTGGAGGCAGAAATCGCGGCAACCCGCGCCGCCGTCGAAACCGGCGAAGCCGAAGCCACCGCCACCGTGCTGGAGGATCT
>JBGSJU010000008.1:0-2762 GCA_041741655.1 Rhodobacterales bacterium | reverse complement strand
GCGCATCAGGGCGAATATGTCGCGGCGCGCGATGATCGGCTGGTCTGGCTGACCGGGTTCACCGGATCGGCGGGGTTCTGCGCCGCACTGGCAGATCGCGCGGGCCTGTTCATCGATGGCCGTTATCGCACGCAGGTCAAGACGCAGGTGGACCTCGGGGTCTTTACCCCCGTGCACTGGCCCGAGGTCAGGCTTGGCCCGTGGCTGCGGGAGATGCTGCCGCAGGGCGGGCGTGTCGGGTTCGATCCGTGGCTGCACACCCCTGACCAGATCAGCGAGGCCGAGACGGCGCTGGCTGGATCGGGCGTGGTGCTGGCGGCATGCGACAATCTGGTGGATCGCATCTGGGCCGACCAGCCCGCCCCGCCGCTTGGCCGGATCTCGGTCTATCCTGACGATCTGTCGGGGGAACCCCATGCCGCCAAACGAACCCGACTGGCGGCGGCACTGCGGGTGGCGGGCCAGAAGGCGGCTGTCATCACCCTGCCCGACAGCCTCGCTTGGCTATTGAACATTCGTGGCACGGCCATTCCGAAAAATCCCGTGCCACATGGCTTTGCGATCCTGCACGATGACGCGCGCGTATCGCTGTTTATCGCCCCGGAAAAGCTTGACGACGCGGTACGGGCCCATCTGGGCCCAGAGGTGACCCTGCAGGCGCCGGGTTATTTTCAGACGGCCCTGCGCGGGCTGCAAGGTCCGGTGCGCGTCGATCGCGCCAGCGCGCCGATGCAGGTGGTGATGGATCTGGAGGCGGGCGGCGTGGAATGGGTGGCGGGTCAGGATCCCTGTGTCCTGCCCAAGGCCACCAAGACCCCGGCCGAAATCGCCGCAACCCGCGAAGCCCATCTGCGCGACGGCGCGGCGGTGGTGGAATTCCTGTGCTGGTACGATGCCCAGCCCGCAGGCCAGCTGACCGAGATCGACCTTGTGTCCGCGCTGGAAGGGTTCCGGCGCGCCACCAATGCGTTGCGCGACATTTCTTTTGACACGATCGCCGGCACCGGCCCGAACGGCGCTGTCATCCATTATCGGGTGACCACGGCGACCAACCGGCGGCTGGATCCGGGGCAGATCGTCGTGCTGGACAGCGGCGGACAATATCTGGACGGGACCACCGACATCACCCGCACCCTGCCGGTAGGCCCCCCGCCTGCCATGGCGGTCACGCAATTCACCCGGGTGTTGCAGGGCATGATTGCGATCTCGCGGCTGCGGTTTCCGCGCGGTCTGGCGGGGCGCGACATCGACGCCATCGCGCGCTACCCGCTCTGGCTGGCCGGGCAGGACTATGACCATGGCACCGGGCATGGCGTGGGGGTCTATCTCTGCGTGCACGAAGGCCCGCAACGGATCAGCCGCATGTCCGAGGTGCCGTTGCAGCCCGGCATGATCCTGTCGAATGAACCCGGCTATTACCGCGAGGGCGCTTTTGGCATCCGGATCGAGAATCTGATCCTGGTGACCGACGCGCCCCCCTTGCCGGATGCCGATGCACGCGCCATGCTGGCGTTCGAGACGCTGACCTGGGTTCCGATAGACCGCCGCCTGATCGACAGGGACATGTTGTCGGCACCGGAACGTGACTGGATCGACGCCTATCACGCCCAGTGCCGCGACAAGCTGGCGCATCGCGTCGGGGCCGAAGCCCGGGTTTGGCTGGACTGGGCAACCGCACCGTTGTGACAGGCCGTCACAACAACGACACAGAAACCGGCCACCACAACCGGGTATCACGGGGGGACAGATCGATGACAGACCATATCCGCATTCGCGTGGCCGAAGGCACATGGGTCGTGCGGGCCGGGGGCGCCGTGCTGGGCGAATCCGATGCTGCGCTGGAATTGTCCGAGGGTGATTATCCCTTCGTGATCTATTTCCCGCGCGACGACATCGCCATGACCTTTCTGGACAAGACCGACCGCCAGACCACGTGCCCGCACAAGGGCGTGGCAAGCTACTATTCCATCGTCACCAAAAGCCGCACCATCGACAATGCGGCGTGGTCCTATGAAAACCCGAAACCCGGCATGGAACGCATTGCGGGCCATCTGGCCTTTTATGCCAGCGATCTGGTGACAGTCGAACGGGTCTGAGCCAGACGGACGCGGGCGACTGGGCCGACGGGGTCAACAGCAAAAAGCCGGGGCCGGGTCAGAACAAAACTGCGCCAGTTCTTTTCGGGCAGGTCTGATTTCGGGCAGGTTTTTCCTAACAGGGACCCGAGCGCAGCCAACCGCATGCTGCCCCCTGCATTTGCCAAGGCCGTAAGCGCGGCAGCTTCATGGCGGTCGGTCGGCCTTGAGGCGGCTCTGGCCTGAATGAAACGCCATCAGGCTGGGCCACCAACTTTACCCAACGCGATCAGGATGCGCCCGGCATGAGCGAAGGACAGGTTCTCGTCATCGACGAACAGCGCGGTGCGTGACCGCGCATCCGGAGCGGCAACGGTGATCGGCTGGGAAAAGCTGGTGCGGCTCTCCGGACAACGGCCTGACCTTGCACGCAAATCCGGCGCAGCTATGGCGGATCAGGAATGTTCTTCGGCCGCGGTTGCCGCCAGTGCGCGGTTCAGTGCCTTCAGCGCATCGACATGGAACACCGCGCCAAGCACGCGCGTGTCGCCATCAGTTTCGGCGGTGACGGGCAGAAACGGTGTGCCTGCGCTGTCGAACAGCGGCAGGGCCGCGTCTAGCGTGGCGTTGACATCCACTGCAATGCCGCGCGCCACCATGTCGGCCAGCAGGTCCGCCGGCGGGCAG
>JBGSJU010000007.1:0-6969 GCA_041741655.1 Rhodobacterales bacterium | reverse complement strand
CACCAGCGCTCCCACCTGCAGTGCCAGCCCGGCGTAGAGCGTCGCCGCCAGCCCGAACCGCGCCGCAAGCCAGCCTGCGGCCAGGTTGGTGACGATGCCCGCCACCTCATACAGCAGGAACAGCCACGCCAGTTGCACCGGGGTAAAGCCAAGGCTGTTGAAATGCAGCAGCACCAGCATGCGCAGCGCGCCATCCGACAGCATGAAGGCCCAATAGGCCGCCGTCACCGCCGCATAGGCGCGCAGCGGATTGACTGTTGCCGTGGTCACAGCGACCCCGCCACCATCCGCGCGACATCGGCCAGACGGCAGCTATAGCCCCATTCGTTGTCGTACCAGGCGTAGATCTTCACCTGCGTGCCGTTGATGACCATGGTGGACGGCCCGTCCACGATCGCCGACCGCGGGTCATTGGTGTAATCGCAGGACACCAGTGGCCGGGTTTCAAAGCCAAGGATGCCCTTCAGGTCGCCTGCGGCGGCGGCGGCGAACAGCGCGTTCACCTCGTCCACCGTGGTGGCCCGTTCGACCTCGAACACGCAATCCGTCAGCGAGGCGTTCAGCAACGGCACCCGCACGGCATGGCCGTTCAGCCGGCCCTTCAGTTCCGGGTAGATCAGCGTGATCGCCGTGGCACTGCCCGTGGTGGTCGGGATCAGGTTCAACAGCGCCGACCGCGCGCGCCGCATGTCCTTGGCGGGGCGGTCCACGATGGTCTGCGTGTTGGTCACGTCATGGATCGTGGTGATCGACCCGTGGCGGATGCCGAGGTTTTCGTGGATCACCTTGACCACCGGGGCCAGACAGTTGGTGGTACAGGACGCCGCCGTGACCAGCGCCTGCGACCCGTCATACAGGTGATGGTTGACGCCATAGACAAGGTTCAGCGCGCCACCGTCCTTGACCGGGGCGCTGACCACCACCTTTTTCACCCCAGCGGCGTAATACGGCGCGATCTTGGCCGCCGTCTTGAACACGCCGGTGCAGTCGATCACCAGATCGACGCCCAGTTCCGCCAGTGGCAGTGCCTCGATGGTCTTTTCATGCGTCAGGCGGATGGTCTGCCCGTTCAGCACCAGCGCGCCCGCATCATGGCCCACCGGCGTGCGCCAGCGGCCATGCACGCTGTCGAATTCCATCAGCAAGGCATGTTGTGCCGCGTCACCGACCGGGTCGTTCAACAGCACGACGTCGCCGCCAGCGCCGGTGTCGATCAGGTCGCGAAGGACGAGTTTTCCTATCCGGCCAAGGCCGTTGATGGCGATACGGGTCATATGGGTCAGGCCTTTGCGGTGGCGTCGCGGCCGATGGCATCGACACGGGATTGCAGGGACATCCGCGACAGGCTTTCGAACGGCAATTCGACAAAGGCCCCGATCCGGCGGCGCAGCGCGGCATAGGTCTGGGCGAACACCAACGCCTTTTCGGCATCGGTGCCGGTCGCCTTGACCGGGTCGGGCAGGCCCCAATGGCCGGTGATCGGCTGACCCGGCCACGGCGGACATTCTTCGGCCGCGGCAGTATCACAGACCGTGAACACGAAATCCATCACGATGGACCCGGGTTGCTGGAATTCCGACACATGCTTGGAACGCAGGCCCGCAATGTCGTGGCCATTGCGTTTCAGCACCTCCAGCGCAAATGGGTTCAGGGTCGAATTCGGGTTGGTCCCGGCCGAAAACGCCTGAAACTTGCCTTTGCCCAGATCGCGCAACAGCGCCTCGGCAAAGATTGACCGGGCGGAGTTGCCCGAACAGATGAACAGCACGTCGAAATCGGTATCTAGCATGGCGATATCCTTGGAGGCTGGTAACAGGGGGGCAAGCAGGTCCGGGCGGGCGCGACCGACATCCAGCGCGAGGTAGCCGATCAGCCCTTCGGCGGCATCAAGATCCACGGCATAGAACAGCGACCGTCCCTTCCGTTGCACATGGCACAGCCCGGCCGCGGTCAGATCGGCCAGATGATGGGACAGGGTATTGGGCTTCAGCCGCAAAGCTGCGGCAATTTCCGTCGGTCGCACACCTTGCGGGGCGAAACGCATCAACAACCGAAACACCGCCAGTCGGTCGGGGTGGCCCAGCGTGGCAAAGGCAAGCGTCGCGCGATCAGTTTCCATACTTCATGAATGAAGGAATTGATTTTGCCTGTCCAGTGACAGTTCGATGACACGCGGCGTTGAGGCCATATCCCGGATCGCAACGCCGGGTGACCCTACGGCGATGCAGCTGACAAGGAATGTGGGGCGGGATCTTGGTCGGAGCGAGAGGAACATAACCTAGTCGTGAGTAAGTAGCAGATGTCAAACAAATATCTGTAAACGCTTGTCTTTCTGGCCTCCAACTGTAACACATGACTGTAACACACAGCCCTAACACGTGGTGCAGTCATGGCCCTCGACCGAGCATTACTGGATGCACGGCACCAGTTCGGAATCCTCGTTCATCTACGTCACCACCAACAGCCTGACATTTGACCAGCTGCGCGCGCTGTCGGACGAGGTGGGCGATGCACGCAGCCTTCTGATCTGTTGCACGGCTTACGAATCCGCCGGGGAAAACCTGCCGAACCTGACCCTGCGCAAGATCCCCGGCGCGGTGCTGGACGCCTGCGAATGGGGTAAGGACGACTATTCGCTGAAAATCAGCGCCCTGCCCATGATGTCGGCGGATGAGGTGCACGACAGCCCCGAACCCAAGAACATCGCGAAACCCGCCACCCTGGGCGATCTGTTCGATGACGGTGACGAGGCATGACCATGCAGCCGGTGGACCCCAAGCGCGCCGTCATCCAGATCACGCAGCGCCTGTCCTTGCGCAAACCGCAGATCGAGGCGCTGCGACGGCTGGACAGCATCGTCGACCTGATCGCCCCGACCAAGGCCACCGACACTGCCAGCGCCCGTGATGCCGTGCGAGCCGTCTTTGGTGCCATGCCCGACAGCACCTTCGAGGATTTTGAACGCGACTTCCCTTCGGTCTGCTTTGCGCTGGCAACCGGCGTGGGCAAGACCCGGCTGATGGGCGCGTTCATCAGCTATCTCTACATGATCGGCAAAAGCCGGAACTTCTTTGTGCTGGCGCCGAACCTGACGATCTATGAAAAGCTGCTGGCGGATTTTCAGCCGACCAGCGCGAAATACGTCTTTCGGGGCATCGAAGCCTTTGCCCACAACGCACCACTGATCGTCAACGCCGAGAACTATGAAGAAGGCCGGGGTGTGCGGGGCAGCGACCTGTTCGGGCGTGAAGGCGCGATCATCAATATCTTCAACATCTCGAAGATCAATTCCGAGGTGCGCGGCGGCAATGCCCCCCGCATCAAGCGGCTGCAGGAATACATCGGCGAAAGTTACTTCACCTATCTGTCCGGTCTCGATGACCTGGTGCTGCTGATGGACGAGGCGCACCGCTATCGGGGTTCCGCAGGGGCACGGGCGATTGCCGAGCTGAAGCCGATCCTGGGGCTGGAAGTGACCGCGACGCCGAAAAGCGTGGGGGCCAAGTCACAAGCGTTCCGGAACGTCGTCTATCACTACACCCTGCCCCAGGCGATGGAAGACGGCTATGTCAAGGAACCCGCCGTCGGCACCCGCGCGAACTTCAACCCCAGGTCGGTGGACGAACCGACGCTGGAGCGCATCAAGCTGGAAGACGGGATCAACTACCACGAGCATGTGAAGGTCGCACTGAAGACCTATGCGCTGCAACACGGTGCCCCGGTGGTGCGCCCCTTCATGCTGGTGGTGACGCAGGACACGACCCACGCCCGCGCGGTCAACGATTTCATCCAGTCGGACGCCTTCTTTGACGGACGCTACAAGGGGCGGGTCATCGAGATCCATTCCAAGCTGACCGGCGAGGAAAGCGACGAGAACGCACAGCGCCTGCTGACAATCGAAAAAGGCGGCGATACCGACATCGTCATCCATGTGAACAAGCTGAAGGAAGGCTGGGACGTCTCGAACCTGTTCACCATCGTTCCCTTGCGCGCATCGGCATCGGACATTCTGACCGAACAGACCCTGGGGCGCGGGCTGCGGCTGCCCGATGGCAAGCGCACAGGTGTCGAGGTGGTGGATACGCTGACCGTCATCGCGCATGAGCGGTTCAACGAGCTGATCGAGAAGGCCAAGGAAGAGAATGGCGTCACGCGCAAGCTGAAGACCGTGACGATCGGCGAGGGCGGTGATGTTCCTGCGGCAAAGCCAGTCATGGTCGCGGCCCCCTCGGTCATCGACCAGATGGTCACCCAGGCATTCGACGCAGCTATACCGCCAGTTGTTTCGAACCGAGCCGACAGCACACCGTCCACGGTCGACAATCGCGGCTTCTCCGGCCCACCCGCGCCGCCGTTCCAGTTCCGGAAGCCAGAGGAGGTTACCCTCGCGAAGACCGTCCTCAATCTGGTTCTGCCCCAGATCAGCCGACAGGTCGCCTCGATCCGGGATCTCGAAGACCCGAAGGTGGTCCAGAGGATCGCCGAAGTGGCCATGGCTGCGCAACGCACCCAGGAGGGCTTGTTTCCCAGTCTGACCGAGGAACAGGCCAATGCGGTCACAGCCGAGGTCTGCAAGCAGTTTGTCCAGCGCACCATCGCCATCCCGACCCTGACCATCACGCCAAGACAGCAGGTTTCTTTCGGCTTCCGGCGCTTTGACCTTGATCTGAAAGGCTGGAACCAACAGCCGCTTGCCCGCGAACTGATGATCCAGATTCTGCGGACCGAGGCACGAAGCACGATCTCGGGCGAAGCGAATGGCGAAACACCCGAGCGTCTGGAAGATTATCTCGTCGGACGGCTGATGGACATGCCCGAGGTCGACTATGACGCCCATGCCGATATTCTTTACGATCTCGCAGGCCAGGTCGTCCGCCACTTCGCGAGAGAATACCCCGACCCCGGACAGGTGCGCTCAGTGCTGCAAGGCCATGCCAAGGGAATGGCCGAAAACATGTTCGCCCAGATGAAGCAAAACATGTGGCGCGAACAAACCAATTACCGTGTCACCGTCACCGCAGCATTCGACCAACTGAAACCCCAGACATTCGACGGAAGCGGGTCAGGCGCAATCCGTGATGTGCGCAACCCGCCCGAACGTAGACAGGAAATCAGGCGGTTCATTTTCAGCGGTTTTGAAAAGGGTTGCTACAATCTAGCCAAGTTTGACTCTGACACAGAGCGCCGAATGGCGCTGATCCTGGAGCAGGATCCCGCCGTGCAGCTCTGGATGAAGCCCGGTCCCAACCAGTTCAAGATTTTCGACAGTGATGGCTCGGCCTATCAGCCGGATTTCGTGGTCGAAACGAGCACGGAAAAGCTGATCATCGAGACAAAACGCGACAGCGAGATGACCGATACCATAGTGCTTCGGAAGGCGAATGCAGCCAGCCTGTGGTGTCACATTGCGACTGAAGTTCATGGCAAGAAGGCCGGCGACAAGCCTTGGTCATACCTTCTTATCCCGGAAGCCGACGTTCAGAATAATGCAACTGTGAGGGGATTGGCTAGCGCCTACAGTCGCAGTGTTGATGCTGATCTTATGTCGCGATACAGCGCGAACGAGTGAGCTTAAACTCCATGTCTTTGTTATCAAATCGGAAAACTGTTCAGAAACCTCGTTTTTCGCGCTGATGACACCTGCGTCGCGACTAGAAGGGCTCCTGAAAAGCAGCAGATGGACCATTTTTCTGGTCGATCCGGCCCGTTTTTTATGGATGAAGGCGTCGCTAAGTGCTTTTCCCCGAAACCTCGTTTCTTGTTCTAAGACCTCGTTCTTCGATCTTTTCGGTCTCCGTGGACCACGTGACCAGCGGGGCCGGTGTGACCAGCCCCGCCAGTTCGTGATCAGGCGACCTTGTAGGCGGTCACGCGGTCGATAATCACGGTATAGAGGCGCGGACGACCGGGGATTGCACGAGGTGCGTTCGGTATCGAAACCTCGACCTGCTTCGGATAGGGCCGACCTCGTCTGCCGACCTTTCCACCGGAGGGTTCAGCCGCCCCGGACCGGCTGGCACCCGAAGCACCCGCATGCACCTTGCGCCCATTTTCTGGGACTTCGCTCTGAACACCGTTCCCAATCATCACTGCGTATGGGGACAGAAGAAACGCAAAATCTGAATCGGCGGCCGGATAGATGGCTCGCTATCCATCGATCCCGCTTTGCTTCCGTTCCCCGGTCCCCTGCCATGACGCCGGATGCTGCACCAGAGCGCCATAGAGGGGTGCTGGGCGCCCATGTCTGCTTTCTGCGAGGTATCGGTGGTTCCGGCATCAATCCCGCCAGCAGCCCTCTCCGTGCGTGTGTGGGCGCGCTGCGGTCTGGCACTGGTCATTCTGAGCTGCGCCGGGATTTCGAAGGCTGCGCAGATGCTGAAGACAGGAGACTGCGAGGCTGAGACGCACCTGATACTGCCAACGGCGACCGCCCTTGGTCTGTCATAAAGGCGCCGACCGAGACGAAAAACAGACGCGTTCAACAAAGTTTGCGATTTCGCCGTTCCTTGACGCTAAAAGCCTGAACGAAAACAACACAGTAAGATTCTTGTAAGTCCGTCCAATTGCCGGAGGCAGACCTGCAAAAACGTGTTTAATGGTAGGTTTGCCCGGTTTCGTTCTTGCCGGTCAAGCAGCAACATCACCCAACGAGGAATCAAATGGCACTTAACAAAACGGCTTGCTCCGACCTTATCCACTCCGCACCTGAACACAGGTGCAATATCAACGAAGCTACTTGCGCAAGTTTCTCCGGAAAGGTTGCGTCATGATTTTAAATCCCGTGCTTAAACAGATGGCAAAAGAGTTTGCTGCAAATAGAGCTCCTCAGCTAGTGTTCTGAGTCAGACGGTTGCTACCGATTTCCCCTGATTTCGTCGAGGGCATCAAGCGCACGGCGTTCGCGGGCGATGATGTCATCGGCTGTCTTGCTCCAGACAAAGGGCTTCGGCTTTGCGTTGTGCAGCAGGA
>JBGSJU010000006.1:0-8205 GCA_041741655.1 Rhodobacterales bacterium | reverse complement strand
GCGGCAATGGCGGCCTCGCCTTCGGCCGTGCGTTCGGCGATTTCCGCATCGGCGCGGGCGATGGCCGCATCCAGATCGGCCTGAATGGCCGCACGCGCCTGTGCGGCGATGCGCCCGGCTTCGGTGCGGGCCTGCACAAGCGCGGCATCATAGGCTTTTTCCGCCTCCTCAGCCCGGCGCTTCAGGTCCTCGGCGGTCGTCAGGTCTTTCAGGATGGTGTTCTGGCGGTCTTCCAGTACCGACGCGATGCGTGGCAAGGCGATACGCGACAGGACGAACCAGATCACGACCAGCGTGACCAGCAGCCAGAAAATCTGATTGCCCCAGGTCGTGAAATCGAGCTGTGGCATGCCGGGGGCCGCGGTTGCGGCGCCAGTTGCGGCGTCGGGAGCAGTGGTCGCCATGCTGTCCTCCGGGGACCTTGCGGGAAACTACGGGCAGGCCGTGATGGCCCACCCGCACGTAAGGATCGTTCAGGTCGCGATCAAACCGCGAACATCAGCAGCAGCGCAACGAGGAACGAGAAGATGCCCAGAGCTTCGGCAAAGGCGATGCCGATGAACAGCGTGGCGGTCTGCGACGCGGCAGCCGACGGGTTGCGCAGCGCGCCGGCGAGGAAATTGGCGGCCACGTTGCCGACGCCAAGCGCCGCGATGCCCGTGCCCATGCCAGCCAGGCCAGCGCCGATATGTGCGAGATTGCCTTCCATGGTGGTGTCTCCTTACGATGGGAAGTTTGCAATTAGAGGGTTAAGTCGCGGCAGATTTTGCCTGTCGCGGTCGTCAGTGTCCGGGATGCAGCGCATCCTTCAGGTAAACGCAGGTCAGGATGGTGAACACATAGGCCTGGATAAACGCCACCAGCACCTCGATGCCATACATGGCGGTGATGGCGAGGATCGACACCGGGCTGACAACGGCCAGCGCGGCGAAACCCGCGAACACCTTGATCACCGCGTGGCCCGCCATCACGTTGCCGGCCAGACGAATGGAATGGCTGACGGGGCGCACGAAGTAGGACACCAGTTCGATGATCGCCAGCACCGGCCGCAATGCCAGCGGTGCCGAGGTGACCCAGAACAGTTCCAGAAAATGCACGCCGTTCTTGACGAAGCCCACGATGGTGACCGTCAGGAACACCAACAGCGCCAGCACGATTGTCACCGCGAAATGCGACGTGGTGGTGAACGACATCGGGATCAGGCCAAGGAAGTTCGAGAACACGATGAACAGGAACAGCGTCATCACGTAGGGAAAGAACTTCACCGCATCCTTGCCCGCCACGTCCACGACCATCTTGTAGATGAACCCGTAGGCCAGTTCGGCCACCGACTGGATCCGCGACGGGATGGTGGCGCGGCCGGTGGTGCCCAGCACCATCAGCGCGACCACGCACAGCGCGGCCAAGGCCATCCACAGCGTCACGTTGGTCGGCGCGTACCAGGTGATGGTATCGCCGAACAACGGCTTGACCATGAACTGGTCCATCGGGTGAAACACCAGACCCGTGCCGCCTTCGCTATGCGCCTCAGTCGCCATTGTGATCCCTCGTCTCGTCCTTGCCCCGTGGGGCGATCCCGTCTGCCCCTTGCGGGGGTTGCGCGGCCGCTTCGATCTCGCGCGCCGTGCGCATCATCGTCTGCACCCCGGCGGCCAGCCCGATCAGGGTGAACAGCACCATCAACCAAGGCAATGTGCCGAACAGCACATCCAGCCCGTATCCGATGCCAAACCCGATCCCCAGACCGGCCACAAGCTCTGTCACCATGCGCCAGGCCACATTGGCCGCCGAATAGTGTTCTTCCTGTTTCGGGGCCTCTTGCACATGCGCCTTTTTCGCGGCGGCGATCCGCGCTTCCAACGCGTCGATCTTCTGCCGGTCATTGGCGTCCTGCATCGGGCATGCCCTTTCCGTTGCCGTGGTGCTAATGACTGCCCGCCGCAGAGTCAAGCGCGGGGAATGGGTCGGAATTCCGGGCCAAACAAATGAAAACGTTACATTTTTATTCAGCGCCCAGACCGGGACCGTGGGGCTTTGCCACTTTGCCGCCCCGCAGCAAATTCAACCGTCCGGTTGACGGTTAGCGGGGGATTGCGCATGGTCATCGCATGGATGCCGTCGCCCCTTCGCCGCTGGACGCCGTTTTTGCCGCCCTGTCAGACCCGACGCGGCGGGCGATCCTGACCATGCTTCTGGAAGACGACATGGCCGTAACCGACGTGGCGCATCCTTTCGCGATGAGCCTTGCGGCGATTTCCAAGCATCTGAGCGTGCTGGCCGATGCGGGCCTGATCAGTCAGGAAAAACGTGGCCGGGTGAAATGGTGCCGGCTGGAACCCGATGCCCTGCGTGAGGCGTCGGTGTGGATGCAGGGGTTCGGCCTGATGGGGGCGTTGGATCTGGACGCGTTCGAACGGTTTCTGGGCAGCGAACTGACCGATCCCGCCGTCGGAGCCTTTGACGACCCGTCCGACTGACACCGGCAATCACCCCGATCACCGGTCTGATCACGCGCCTGATCACGAGACTGCGAGCCATCGCAACTTTGCCACATCACCCCCCGTTCCTTTGATCACAGGACGCGATCACGCGACCGAAACCAAGGAGCAAGCCATGACCAAGACCGTCAAGACCCCCCGCCCGACAATCACCCGCAACATCCTGCTGGCGGCCGCCATCATTGGCGCCGGCCTGCCCGCCCATGCCGAAAACCCGATGGTCGGCGGCGCGGCGATGTTCGAAACCAAGAACATCGTTGAAAACGCCGTCAACTCGGCCGATCACACCACCTTGGTCGCCGCCGTGCAGGCCGCCGGTCTGGTGGACGCGCTGCAATCGCCCGGTCCCTTCACCGTGTTCGCGCCGGTCAACGCCGCCTTTGCCGCCCTGCCCGCCGGCACGGTCGACACCCTGCTGCAACCGGAAAACAAGCCGGCCCTGACCAAGGTGCTGACCGCACATGTCGTGGCCGGCAACCTGTCGGGCGCCGATATCATGCGCCGCGCCAAAGCCAGCCGTGATGGGTATTTCCACATGGAAACCCTGTCGGGCGATGCCTTGTCGGCTACTGTGCGCGGCCGCAACCTGTATATCGTCGATGAAAGCGGCAAGGCGTCCATGGTCACCATCGGCGATGTGAACCAATCCAATGGCGTGATCCACGTCGTCAACGCCGTTCTGCTGCCGAAGTGATGAACTGACGCAGCAGCGGTGGCCCCGTCCGGTTCCTATCCCGGGCGGGGCCATTCTTTTGCCACCACTTTGCGCCATCACGGCGCTGGCGCACCGGTTGGCGCGCTTGAGTGGAGGGGCGCGCGCGGCTAGGCTGACCGTGTTCCGCAACGGGGGGCCGCGATGCTGCGCAACTGGGTTCTGGCGGGGGCAGTGGTCGTGGCGACCCTGCTGGCCATGCTGCTGGCGCCACCGGTCCGTGCTCAGGGCGCCGACCCTGTGTTGGCGCAGGAATTCGATGCGCGGCGGTTCGTGCCCGATGAGTTGCGCCTGCTGCAATGGGCGCTGTCGCTATCGGGCGACTACAATGGCCTGCTGGATGGCGCGTGGGGCCTGCGCAGCCAGACCGCGCTGGAACAGTTCACCCTGCGTGAATTCGATGACCTGCCACGCAATCTGCATCTGCCCGCACTGGCTGTCAGCCTTGTTGACGGGCTGCGCGAGGACGGGTGGCAGTTTACTGGCCATCCCGGTTTTGGCGGGTCGATCCTGTTCCCGACCCGGACAGCCATCGCGCAGCAACCGACGGGATCGTTCCTGAACTGGCAGCATGTGTCGTCATCGCTGCGTTATGGCTTTGCCCTGACGCCGGGCGACGCGTTGGCCGGTCTGCACGGCTATGTCGCAAGGTTGGGCCCGTTGCAGGAACCGCTTTATACCGTGCGCCGCGAAGATAGGGTCGTGACCTCGGCGGTACTGCGATCCGGGGAACGGGTCTACATGCGGTCGGATCCGGTGGGGCGGGACTGGCGCACTGTCGTGCTGGCGGCGGATCCAGAGGACCGGAATTTGTTGAGTGCCGTCGCCGCCAGCATCTCGGCAGCGCCGCCCGATCCGCTGGTCCTGCCGCGGGACAGTCGGCTGCTATGGATCGTGGACCGCCTGTTTGCCACGATGGACGGCGCCGCCGCGCCCCCGACGCCCGACACGATACCCGACCCGACACCGGAACCAGAGGTGACGGCGACCGGGTCCGGCTTTCTGGTGCGAGCGGACGGGATGGGCCTGACCAACAGCCATGTCGTGGCCGGATGCGGGCGGTTACGGGTGAACGGACGGCCTGCCAGCGTGGTCGCGGATTCTGAAATCATCGATCTGGCGCTGATCCGGCTAGCGGACAGCGGCGGGTTGACACCGGCGATCTTTGCCGACCGTCCCGCCGCGCTGAACGCCGATGTGGTGGTGGCCGGGTTTCCGTTTACCGGGATCCTTGAAGGCCTGAACGTGACGCGCGGGGCTGTATCCTCGGCCAAGGGGCTGGCGGGCGATGATTTCCGCATCCAGATCTCGGCACCCGTGCAACCGGGCAATTCGGGCGGACCGCTGTTGAACGCCTATGGACAGGTGATCGGCGTGGTGGTTGGCAAACTGTCGGCGGGTGAGGTGAACCGCATCACCGGCGCCACGCCGGAGAACGTGAATTTCGCCGTCGCCGGCGAGATCGCCAAGCGGTTTCTGGGCCGCAACGGCGTGACACCGCAGATTGCCGCACCCGGTGTAGCGCTGGACGGCGCGCGATTGGGCGAAGTGGCGACGGCAATCACCTTTCTGGTGGAATGCCTGCCCTGAACCGG
The DNA here is from genome assembly GCA_041741655.1 of Rhodobacterales bacterium. Lineage (GTDB taxonomy): Bacteria > Pseudomonadota > Alphaproteobacteria > Rhodobacterales > Rhodobacteraceae > UBA9554. Next base: position 3,400 of record JBGSJU010000006.1, on the reverse strand, counting down.
TGTCTTGAACAGGGCGCCTGAACTAATGTCAGGCCCATCCCGCGGCGGCATCCTTCAGTGTTTTCAGGAACGCCTGCACCTTGGCGGTGCGATGCAGATCGACATGGGTCACCAGCCACAAAGGTGCCTCCCATTCCGGCCGTGGCGGGCTGATCTCGATCAGGTCGGGATGGTCCATGGCTTGCCAGACCGGCAGGAAACCGATACCCAGCCCGGCCAGAACCGCCGCCTCTGCCGCATGGCTGTCCGATGTGCGCAGCACGATGGCCGCAGGCGGCAAGGTATCCCACATCCAGCGATGAAAGGGCGCGCGCGTGGTCCGGTCATCCTCGCCGACAAACCGGTGCCCGGCCAGATCGTCCAACCCGGCAGGACGGCCAAACCGATCGGCATAGGCCGGTGTGCAGTACAATCCCGAGCGCATGTGCACAAAAGGCTGCACCACGTTGTCGGGCTGATCGGGGGCGCTGCCGGCGCGGATCGCCACATGCGCCTCGCCATATTCCAGCCGGAACAGCCGCTCGCCGGTCAGAAAACGCAGGATGACCTGCGGATGTTCCGCCCGAAAGCGGTCCAGCACCGGCATCAGCAAACCGCCGAGCGATGACAGCGCGGTGATGACCAGTTCGCCCGCCACCTCGTCACCCTGCCCCTTCAGCCGGCTGACCAGATGCGAAAACTGTTCATCTGTCGTGGCGGCAACGCGCAAAAGGTCCTGACCCGCTTCGGTGGGGGTATAGCCGCGCGCATGGCGCTGGAACAGCCGCACCCCCAGCCGGGTTTCCAGCGCGTCAATGTGGCGGATGACGGTGGCGTGATGCACTCCCAGCACCTCGGCGGCCCCGGACACCGTGCCCAGCCGGGCAACCTGATAGGCGGTGCGAACCTCGTCCCAGTTGTCCATGCCGCGCGATCCCTCAGGCTGAATGGGCACCGTCCGCCAGCCCTTTGACAAAGGCAAGCACCTGTTGCACCGATTTTCCGCTGGCAATCTCGGCGACGATGGCGGACCCCACGACGCAGCCATCGGCGATGCCGGCGATGTCACGCGCGTTGTCCGGCGTCCGGATACCGAACCCGACGATGACCGGCAGTTCGGTCGCGGCCTTGATCCGGGCCACCTCGGGCGCGACATGCGCGGCCTCGGCGGCGGCGGCCCCGGTGATGCCGGTGATCGAGACGTAATAGACAAAGCCCGAGGTGTTCTCCAACACCTTCGGCAGGCGTTTCGCATCGGTGGTGGGCGTTGCGAGTCGGATGAAATTCAGGCCCGCCGCCTGCGCGGGGATACACAATTCGTCATCCTCTTCGGGCGGCAGATCGACGACGATCAACCCGTCGATCCCCGCGGCCTTGGCGTCTGCCAGAAACCGGTCCACGCCGCGCGAATAGATCGGGTTGTAATAGCCCATCAGCACGATGGGTGTGGTCGTGTCGGATTTGCGAAATTCCGTGACCATGTCCAGTGTCTTCTGCAGGGTCTGCCCGCCTTCCAGCGCGCGTTGCCCGGCCAGCTGGATCGTCGGCCCATCGGCCATCGGGTCGGTGAACGGCATGCCGAGTTCGATCACATCGACGCCGGCGCCCGGCAGGCCCTGCATGATCGCCAGCGAGGTCGTCCCATCCGGATCGCCCGCCATCATGTAGGCGACAAAGCCCTTCTTGCCCGCGGCCTTCAATGTGGCGAATTTCGCGTCGATCCGTGTCATGTCCGTCCCTTTTCGCGTGGTTCTGCCTGATCTGCCCGAATGACGCGGCAAAGGCAACGCCCGACCACCACGGACAGAGGGGGCGCTGCCCCCGCCCGTTCCGGGCCCCCCGGGATATTTACGAACCGAAGAAGCCGCAACCGCAGTCCCGGAAACACGGTGCGGCGGCTTGCGGGCGCGGGCGGGCGCGGGTAGGACCGGGACAAACGGACAGGAGGCCCGCATGGGGTTCAAGATGGGGATCGTCGGGCTGCCGAATGTCGGCAAATCGACGCTGTTCAACGCGCTGACCCGGACGGCAGCCGCGCAGGCGTCGAATTTCCCGTTCTGCACCATCGAGCCGAACGTCGGCGAGGTGTCAGTGCCCGATGCCCGACTGGACAAGCTGGCCGCGATTGCCGGATCGAAACAGATCATCCCGACACGGATGACCTTTGTCGATATCGCAGGGCTGGTCAAAGGCGCGTCCAAGGGCGAGGGACTAGGCAACCAGTTTCTGGCCAACATTCGCGAAGTTGACGCGATTGCCCATGTGCTGCGCTGTTTCGAAGATGCCGACATCACCCATGTCGAAGGCCGCGTCGATCCGATCGCCGATGCCGAAACCATCGACACCGAATTGATGATCGCCGACATCGACAGTTGCGAAAAGCGGCTGGCCAATCTGGCGCGCAAGGTGAAGGGCGGCGACAAGGATGCGCTGGATCAGGAACGCCTGCTGAAGGCGGCGTTGGCAGCGCTGTCGGATGGCAAACCGGCGCGCACCGTGAAGGTGGCCGCCGACGACCAGAAACAATGGCGGATGCTGCAACTGCTGACCACGAAACCGGTGCTGTATGTCTGCAACGTGGCGGAAAGCGATGCAGCGACCGGCAATGCCCTGTCGGAAAAGGTGGCCGCGATGGCGGCGGCGCAGGGCAACAGCCACGTGGTGATTTCCGCCCGGATCGAAGAAGAACTGGCCCAGATGGACCGCGACGACGCGGCGGTGTTTCTGGAGGAGATGGGTCTGGCCGAAGCGGGCCTCGACCGGCTGATCAAGGCCGGATACGAACTGCTGGGGTTGCAGACTTACTTCACTGTCGGCCCCAAGGAGGCGCGCGCCTGGACGATCCGCGCCGGCACCTTGGCGCCACAGGCGGCCGGTGTCATCCATGGCGATTTCGAACGCGGGTTCATCCGGGCGGAAACCGTGGCCTATGCCGATTACGTGGCGCTGGGTGGCGAAACCAAGGCCCGCGCCGAAGGCAAGCTGCGCGCCGAGGGCAAGACCTATGTGGTGCAGGACGGTGACGTGCTGCATTTCCTGTTCAACACCTGATACCGCCCGCGTGGGCCGGGCGTTGCCTTTCTGCTTGCCCAATCCTGTGACCGACGATAAACCGGCCAACGGAGATGTGGCCGAGTGGTCGAAGGCACACCCCTGCTAAGGGTGCAGGCGGGTAACCGTCTCGAGGGTTCGAATCCCTTCGTCTCCGCCACATAATCTCATTTAAAAGCGTAATTTCAATGCCTTGAGTGTAGTGCTCAAGATATTTTCCTCCACACTATCCCCCACTTCAGCGCGAATAGTCATGGATTGAGACGGATCGCGGTGGCAGCAAGTTGCTTCAGTCTCGTGTTATGGATGGCACCTGAACTGAGCTAAGGTGAGGTGCCCCTATTTTCCTAGACACCTGCATCGTTCAGTT
>JBGSJU010000005.1:0-2333 GCA_041741655.1 Rhodobacterales bacterium | reverse complement strand
ACTTTATTCATCGGTATATGCCCGTAGCCGCAGCGCCGAGATCGCGGCCCTGCGGGCCACAGCCACCGCGGATGCCGCCGCATGATCCGCAATTCCACCCAAAGCGTCGAAGCCCAAACCACAAGCGGTGCCAAAGGCCCTGTGGTCGTGCCTCTGACCCCTGCAACGCCGGCGGCCCAGATCGGGCAATCCGCCCGCACCCGCACATCGTTGCGCGACCCAAGGCTGGATTTCTTTCGCGGGCTCGCGATGTTCATCATCCTGATCGCGCATGTCCCCGGCAATTGGGCCACGCTGTATATCCCGGCCCGGTTCGGGTTTTCGGACGCGACCGAGATTTTCGTGTTCTGTTCCGGCATGGCGTCCGCCCTGGCCTTCGGCAAGGTGTTCCGCGATTACGGCTTGGGGATGGGCACGGCGCGCACCCTGTTCCGGGTCTGGCAGGTGTATTGGGCGCATGTCGGGCTGTTTCTGGCCGTCGCCGCGGCCATGGCACTGGTGAATGCAACACCTTGGGCAAGTTTCGACTATGTCGGCGACCTGAACCTGTATCCGTTCTTTGACGACACGCAGGCCAACCTGATCGGATTGCTGACGCTGACCTACGTGCCGAACTATTTCGACGTCCTGCCGATGTATATCGTCATCCTGTTGCTGATGCCGGTCATTGTCGGGCTGGCGGGCCTGCGGCACGGGCTGGCCTTTGCGGCGGTGCTTGTGATCTGGGCGGCGACGCAGGCCGGGCTTTTGAAGCTGCCGGCCGAACCTTGGTCGGACCGGCCGTGGTTCTTCAACCCGTTCGGCTGGCAATTGGCGTTCTTTACCGGTTTTGCCTTCATGTCCGGCTGGCTGCCGGCGCCGCCGGTGAACCGCCTGCTGATCGCGTTGGCCCTCGCGTTCGTCGTGCTGACGGTGCCTTTGGCGCATGTGCCGACGCTCTATCGTTATCCGCTGCTGGCGGACTGGAACCGCGCCATCCTCTGGCTGATCGACAAGCCGGATTTCGGCATCCTGCGCTATATCCACTTTCTGGCGCTGGCCTATCTGGCCTGGGTCGCCGTTGGGCCGGGCGGTGCGCGGCTGACCCCACCGGCGGGGGACGGGATCGGCCTGAAACTTTGGCGGGGCGGGCTGGCTGTGATCCTGAAGGTGGGGCAGCAATCGCTGGCGGTGTTCATTGCGTCGATGTTTCTGGCGCGTCTGCTGGGCGTGATCCTGATCGAGGCGGGCGCGACCCATCTGACCATGACACTGGTCAATCTCTTGGGGATGGCGTTGATCATCGGCGTCGCCTATGGCGTGGCATGGTTGAAATCCCCGCCCTGGTCCAAGTCAAAGAGCGCGGCGTGATCCGGCGCGAGGTTCTGACCGGGTTGATTGCCTTGGCGGCCAGTCAAGTCAGCGGACAGGCTAGTGGGCAGGCCGCCGCCGCGCCCGGGTTGCAACTGGGCAACGCCACCCCGTTCCAACCGGCAGACCTGCGCGAAATGGCACGCGATCTGGCCACCCGGCGCTATGTCGCGCCCCGGACGGTGCCTAAACCGTGGACCGATATCGATTATGACACCTACCGGTCGATCTGGTTCGACGGCCGCAATGCGCTGTGGCAGGCCGAAGGCAACGCACCGTTCCGGGTCGATCTGTTTCCACCCGGCCTGTTCTACCCCGCGCCGGTGCGGATCGACGTGGTCGAAGGCGGCGCGGCCCGGCCCATCCTGTTCGACCTTGGCCTTTTCGACCGCACCGACACCTTCCCCGACCTTCCAGTGGATGACACTCTGGGTTATTCCGGGTTCCGCCTGCGGGCCGAACTCGAAACACCGGGCATCTTTACCGAATTCGCCGTGTTTCAGGGCGCGAGTTACTTTCGCGGCATCGGCACCGGGCAGATCTATGGCCTGTCGGCGCGGGGCTTGGCCATCGATACGGCAGAATCGACCGGTGAAGAGTTTCCCGAGTTCCGCCGGTTCTGGATCGAACGCCCCCTGCCCGATGCGCCCGATCTGGTGATCCATGCCCTGCTGGACGGGCCGGGCTGCACCGGGGCCTACCGGTTTCGCATCCGACCCGGGACGCGGTTGCAGATCACTGTGGATGCCGAGATCTTCGCCCGCCGCGCGCTGCGCCATATCGGGGTGGCGCCGCTGACCTCAATGTTCCAGTTCGACGCGACCAACCGCGACCGGTTTTCGGATTTTCGCCCCGCCGTGCATGACAGCGATGGCTTGCTGATCCACAATGGCGCGGGGAAAACGCTGTGGCGGCCTCTGGCAAACCCGCGGGACCTGCAAAGCAGCAGCTTCGAGGATCGCGACCCGCGCGGGTTCGGCCTG
>JBGSJU010000004.1:0-3386 GCA_041741655.1 Rhodobacterales bacterium | reverse complement strand
CCTGCTGCACAACGCAAAGCCGAAGCCCTTTGTCTGGAGCAAGACAGCCGATGACATCATCGCCCGCGAACGCCGTGCGCTTGATGCCCTCGACGAAATCAGGGGAAATCGGTAGCAACCGTCTGACTCAGAACACTAGTTAGAATGCATAGTAGGGTAGTTTGTGGGTTCTGGCGCTGTCATGCGCCCCCACCACCCCCCTACCCAAACCCCCAAAACCTCGCTAAACCACGCCCGACCCCACAACCCGCGGAGCGCCATCATGGCCCTGATCACCCTGCGCCAACTGCTTGACCATGCGGCCGAGCATGACTACGGCGTGCCGGCCTTCAACATCAACAACATGGAACAGGGGCTGGCCATCCTGCGGGCGGCGAAAGCCGTGGATGCGCCGGTGATCCTGCAAGCCTCGCGCGGCGCGCGGCAATATGCGGGGGATGTGATCCTGAAGCATCTGATCCTTGGCCTGTCGGAAATGTATCCCGACATTCCGATCTGCATGCATCAGGACCATGGCAACAACGATGCCACCTGCCTGTCGGCGATCAAGCACGGCTTCACCTCGGTGATGATGGACGGGTCGCTGGCCGAGGACATGAAGACGCCCACGGATTACGATTACAACGTCACCATCACCGCCCGCGTGACGCAGGCGGCGCATTGGGTCGGCGCGTCGGTCGAGGGGGAATTGGGCGTGCTGGGCAGCTTGGAAACCGGCATGGCGGGCGAAGAGGACGGGTCGGGCGCGGAGGGCGTGCTGGATCACAGCCAGCTGCTGACCGACCCCGATCAGGCGGTGGATTTCGTGCGGCGGACCAAGGTGGACGCGCTGGCGATTGCCTGTGGCACCAGCCATGGCGCCTACAAGTTCACCCGCCAGCCGGATGGCGAGATCCTTGCGATGGACACGATCCGCCGCATCCATGAAAAACTGCCGAATACGCATCTGGTGATGCACGGGTCGTCGTCGGTGCCGCAATACCTGCAAGACCTGATCAACGCGCATGGCGGGCGGATGCCGCAGACCTGGGGCGTGCCGATCGAGGAGATCGAGCGCGGCATCAAGATGGGTGTGCGCAAGGTGAACATCGACACCGACAACCGCATGGCGCTGACTGGCACGTTCCGGCGGATTGCGCAGGAACACCCCGAGGAATTCGACCCGCGCAAGTTCATGATCCCGGCGATGGCCGAGATGGAAAAGCTGTGCCGCGACCGGTTCGAACGGTTCGGCACGGCGGGCCATGCGTCAAAGATCACACCGCGGTCGATGGATGACATGGCCGCCGCCTATGCCAAGGGCAAACTGGACCCGGTCATCGCCTGAACGGTTGTAACGCATCGGTAAATTCCCATGGACCCGTGACGGGAATCGGGGAACAGTAGGAGCAGGCCGCGCGCAAAAGGCGGCATGACCCTGGGGAGATGACCGATGACTTATGCGACCCTGCACCGTGGGCTATTCAGCCTGTTGGCCCTGACCGCAACGATGGGTCTGGCCGAGGCCAAGACCGACATCGTCGTGGGCATGCAACTGGAACCGCCGCATCTGGACCCGACCTCGGCGGCGGCGGGCGCGATTGACAGCGTGCTTTACGCCAACGTGTTCGAGGGGCTGACGCGCTTTGCCGCCGATGGGTCCATCGTGCCCGGTCTGGCGGCCAGCTGGGATATCTCGGCGGATGGGCTGACCTATACGTTCAAGCTGCATCCGGGGGTGAAATTCCACGACGGCACCGACATGACGGCGGATGACGTGAAATTCTCGCTGGACCGCGCCCGCGCCGCCGACAGCCAGAATGCGCAGAAGGCGCTGTTTGCCGGCATCGCGGATGTCGCCGTGGTGGACCCGACCACCGTCAAGGTGACGCTGAGCGCCCCCAACGGCAGTTTCCTGTTCAACATGGCCTGGGGTGACGCGGTGATCGTCGCGCCCGAAAGCATCGAGGGCATCAAGCAGAAACCTATCGGCACCGGCGCGTTCCGGTTCGACGCCTGGGTGCAGGGCGACAAGATCGATCTGGTGAAGAACGCCGCCTATTGGGGCACGCCCGCGCAACTGGACCGCGTGACGTTCAAGTTCATCTCGGACCCGACCGCCGCCTTTGCCGCCGTGATGGCGGAAGATGTGCATGTGTTCGCAGGTTTCCCCGCGCCGGAAAATCTGGCGCAATTCGGCGCCGACCCGCGGTTTCAGGTTCTGGTCGGCTCGACCGAGGGCGAAACCATTCTGGCGATGAACAACAAGCAGCCGCCGTTCGACAACCTGAAGGTGCGGCAGGCCGTCAGCCATGCCATCGACCGCCAAGCGATCATCGATGGCGCGATGTTCGGCTATGGCACCCCCATCGGCACCCATTTCGCGCCGCACAACCCCGACTATCAGGACCTGACCGGGCAATCCGCCTTCGATCCGGCCAAGGCGAAGGCGCTGCTGACCGAAGCCGGGTTCAAGGACGGCTTCACCACCACGCTGAAACTGCCGCCGCCGTCCTATGCCCGGCGCGGCGGTGAAATCATCGCGGCGCAACTGCGCGAGGTCGGCATCAAGACCGAGATCACCAATCTGGAATGGGCGCAGTGGCTGGAAGAGGTGTTCAAGGGCAAGAATTTCGGTCTGACCATCGTCAGCCACACCGAACCCGCCGATATCAACATCTATGCCCGGCCTGACTATTATTTCCAGTATGGCACCCCGGCGTTTCAGGCGCTGATGGCGGACCTGAACAACGCGACCGATCCGGCGAAACGGTCTGAAATCCTGAAAGCGGCGCAGAAGATGATCGCGGATGACGCGGTGAACGCCTACCTGTTCCAACTGGCGGCGCTGTCTGTGGCCAATGCCAAGGTGCAGGGCCTGTGGGTGAACGCGCCGACACAGGCGACGGATCTGACGGCGGTATCCTGGGCCGAGTGAGCGTGTCCGCAAGGCTGGGCTGCGGGGGGCTTCGCCCCGCGCGCCCGGTGGGCGATTTCCGCCAAGATGAATGGGAACGCCATCGTGCGTGCGGATCATGCTGCGCTATGTGCTGAAACGGTCCTTGTCGCTGCTGGTGTCGTTGCTGATCGCGTCCGTGGTGATCTTTGCCGCCGTCGAGGTCGTGCCGGGCGATCCGGCCAGCTACATGCTGGGCATGAATGCGCAGCCCGATACGCTGGCGGCGCTGCGCGACGAACTAGGCTTGAACGGGTCGCTGGCGGCGCGGTATCTGGGCTGGCTGGGGGGCATGTTGCAGGGCGATTTCGGCGTCAGTTACACCTATCGCACGCCTGTGGCGGGTATGGTGGCCGACCGGTTGCAGGTGTCGCTGCCGCTAGCGCTTTACGCCTTGGCGCTGTCCACGGCCATCGCGTTTCCGGCAGGCATCTGGGCGGCGGCGCGGCGC
>JBGSJU010000003.1:0-3124 GCA_041741655.1 Rhodobacterales bacterium | reverse complement strand
GCGCTGGTCACGGCTGCGCGCCCAGTTGGGCGGTCGCACGCTGGCCCGCGCGGTGCGGGTCCAGCCGTTCCATACGGCTTGATCCGGCCGCCACCGCGCGACATAGTGACGGCGCGACGCAGCGGAGAACCCCATGACAGCCCCGATCGATTTCTACTACTGGCCCACGCCGAACGGCTGGAAGGTTTCCATCGCGTTGGCGGAAATGGCGCTGCCGCATCAGGTGCATCTGGTCAACATCGGCAAGGGCGACCAGTTCCGCCCGGAATTTCTGGCGATCAGCCCCAACAACCGCATGCCGGCGATTGTTGACCCCGATGGCCCAGACGGCGCCCCCATCGCCATCTTCGAATCCGGTGCGATCCTGCAATATCTGGCGCGCAAGACCGGGCAGTTCTATGGCGCGACCGAACGCGACCGCATCGCGGTGGATCAATGGCTGATGTGGCAGATGGGCGGCGTCGGCCCGATGGCGGGTCAGGCGCATCATTTCCTGAAATTCGCTCCCAACGCCACGCCACCGCAGGACATCCCCTATGCCAAGGACCGTTACCGGTCCGAGGTGGCGCGGCTCTATCGCGTGCTGGACGGGCAGCTGGCGCGGCATGAATTTACCGCAGGCGATTTCCTGTCCATCGCCGATTTCGCGATCTGGCCATGGGCGTCCCTGTGGGAAGGCCAGCAGCAGTTGCTGGACGACAAGCCGCATCTGGCGCGCTGGCTGGACATGATGGCGACGCGTCCGGGCGTGGCCGCGGGCCGCGCGCTGCATGCCGACCTGCGCCCCGCCGATCCGCCGCGCAAACCCTGATCGGGTTCAGTCGTCCTTCGCCTCGCCGTAGCGTTTGAACAGCCCGCCTTGGGCGATGAAGAACCCGAACACCGCCAGCGACAACCCGAAGGTCTTGAACCAGACCCAGCTTTCGGTGGTCTGGGTGCGCCAGATCGCCTCGTTCAGCACCGCCAGCGCCAGAAAGAACAGGCACAACCGCCGCGTCAGGATCATCCAGCCTTCGTGCTGCAGCGGCATCATCTCTTCCATGACGGTGCGCAGATAGCTTTGGCCGCGCAACAGCCCGACACCAAGGATCGCCGCGAACACCAGATAGATGAACGTCGGCTTCATCTTGAAAAACCGCTCGTCATTCATCCAGACCGACAGCCCGCCGAACACGACGATCAACACCAGCGTCAGCACCTGCATCGGTGACACCCGCCCGCTGAGCACCGTCAACAGCCCCGTGGTGAACATCATCAAGGGTACAAATCCCGCCGTTGCCAGAATGAACCCGTCATATTCGGTCCCGCGGATCCGGAATGTCTGGTCCTTCAACAGGAAATAGACCGCGAAAAATGCCAGCACCGGGCCGATTTCCAGCGCCGATTTGACGAAAGGGTGCACGTCGCGTCTTGCGGTCGTCCGTTCTGCCATCATCACTCTCCTAGCCGCCAAATTCCACGATCACCGCACCGGCCGCAATCAGGCACATCAGTGCGATGCGTCGCGGTCCCACGGTTTCCTTCAACACCAGCCAGCCGATCAACGCGGCGAACACCGTCGAGGTTTCGCGCAGTACCGCCGCCTCGCCCACCTTGTCCAGCCGGGTGGCCATCATCACACAGCCGAAACTGCCCCATGCGACAAACGCCCCCAGCAGGCCGCGCCGCATCAGGGGCGCCAGCGCGATCCCCGACAGCCGCGCGCGAAACCGCGGCAGCACGGCAAACATCGCCGGAAAATCCATCGCCGTCAGGAAAAAGAACCACGCCAGAAAGGTGAACGGGTCCGCGGTGGCCCGGATACCCCACGCATCATAGGTGGTATAAACCGCCACCAGCAGCCCGGTCAGCACCGCATAGCCCAAGGCCGGCAACAGCGTGTCCCGCGCGGTTTCCAGAAAGATCAGGTTATAGACCGCCAGACCAAAGATGCCCGCCAGCAGAACGGCCACGCCCAGCCATTGCACGGTTGTGTAGGTTTCGCCGAAGATGATCATGGCCCCGATGATGGTGAACAACGGCCCCATGCCGCGCACCACCGGATAGACCACGGTATAGGCGCCACGATCGTAAGATAGCGACATCAGCACCTTGTAGGTGAAATGGATCGCCATCGCCCCCGCCAGAACCGCCCACAGATGCGGTTCCGGCCACGGCACCAGTAACAGCGCCACGGGGGCCGAGATCACCACAAGGCTGATGTCGATCGCCAGACGGGTGATCCACGGATCATGGCGGCCCTTTTGCAGCGCGCCGAACACCGCATGCAGAAACGCCGCCATCAGCGCCAGGATCAAGGCCGCCTGACTGCCCGCCGGCGTGCCTTCGAGGCTGACCAGCCAGGCGCTCATGCCCAGGCCAAGTCAAAGCGGGTCAAGTGAAAACGGGCCAAGTGGAAACGGGCCGGGCAGAGAACGCCCGTCATCGCACCGCAAAGGCAGGTGGCACGGATCATTCCTGTTCCAGACCCACCAAGGCGCGCGCGAAATCCTGCGGATCGAACGGCGCCAGATCGTCGATCTGTTCGCCCACCCCGATGGCGTGGATCGGCAGGCCGAACCGGTCGGCCAGCGCGACGAGCACGCCGCCCTTGGCAGTGCCATCCAGCTTGGTCATCACAAGGCCGGATACATCGGCGATCTTGCGGAACACCTCGACCTGCAGCAGCGCGTTCTGCCCGGTGGTGGCATCCAGCACCAACAAGGTGGTGTGCGGGGCGGTCGGATCGACCTTGCGCAGCACGCGCACGATCTTGGCCAGTTCCTCCATCAGATCGGCGCGGTTCTGCAACCGCCCCGCCGTGTCGATCATCAACAGATCGGCGCCATCGGCCTGCGCCCGGGTCAGCGCGTCAAAGGCCAGACTGGCGGGGTCGGACCCTTCGGGCGCGGTCAGCACCGGCACCCCGGCGCGGCTGCCCCAGATCTGCAACTGTTCGACCGCTGCGGCGCGAAACGTATCCCCGGCGGCAATCACCACCGATTTGCCAGCCGCCCGGAACTGGCTGGCGAGTTTGCCGATCGTCGTGGTTTTGCCGGATCCGTTGACCCCCACCACAAGAATAACCTGCGGTTGGTGACCGTAGATCGGCAAGGGCCGCGCCACCGGCTCCATGATCCGCGCC
>JBGSJU010000002.1:0-1940 GCA_041741655.1 Rhodobacterales bacterium | reverse complement strand
ACGCCAACCGCCGCCGCCGCCACTGTCCACAGCGCAATGAACCCGCCGCAATCCATCACGCCGTAGGTGCCAAGATCCGCCTCGGAGGTCACGATGGCGACATGCGGCGCCCCGAACAGGCGGTAGTTTTCCAGCATCTGCGCGTGGCTCGCGGCGCGGTCGCCCTTGGTGATGCCGACCGCATCATACAACTGGAACCCGCAAGCGCGGCGGCGGTCCTGATAGGCGCCGGTGTATTGACGCGGCCAGTCCAGATCGGGCGCGGCCGGTTGCGTGGTCGCCGTTTCATAAAGCCGCGTGCGGAAGCGGTCGGTTTCCGCCTTGCGCGTCACGATCACCTGCCATGGCTGGGCGTTGCACCACGATGGCGCACGCCCGGCGGCCAGCGTGATGCGCGCGATCACCGCGTCCGGCACCGGATCAGGGCGAAAAGCGCGCGCCGAATGGCGACGGTGCAGCACCGCTTCCAGCGTCTCAAGGTCGGTCATTGGAATTGCCCCTCGTTCAGCGCGATGCCATAGCCCACTGCGGCTGCGACCAGCGCGCCCAGCACCACCGCCACCGCGATCTTCCAGGCCGACCATGGCCGTTCGCCCTGCACGCGGCCCGTCTGGCCGTTGACGACAAAGCGATAGGTCTTGCCCTGATATTTGTAGGCGGCCAGCCAGACCGGCAGCAGCACATGCTTGAAGGTCACGTTGGTCACCCGCGTATCGATCCGGTGGATGCGCTGCTGGTCGCCACCGATGTCAAAGCGCACGTCGCGTTCGATCTGGCGGTCCATCAGGCCACGCGCCTCGACGAAACCGGCATCCAGATCGACCTGATAGGCCTCGGCCCGGAACCCCGCCAGATATTGCGGCAGATAGGGTTGCAGCGCGGTCATGTCCCACGGTTCCAGCGCGTCGGTGAACCGTTTCGGCAGGCTTTTCGACGCCAGCACCAGCACATCGTCGAAGAACCGCGCCACCTGACCGCGCGTGGGGGTCCAGCGCACGCGGGGCACCCGTACGGTTTCACGTCTGCCGTCACGCACTACGGTCTGGGTTTCGTAGTAGATGATGCCGCGTTCGCCGGCATAGCGGCTGGCGGTGTCGGCATCGAAGGTCCAGTAGGGCACATAGATGCCCTCCATCCGGCGGCCCTTGCGGGCATAGGCCTGCAAGCCATTGGGCGCAAACCACAATCGTCCCAGCCATTCGGTCATCGCGGCACGCGCAGCACCTTCGTTCAACGCAAAGGGCACCACACCGCGCGGCTTGATGTGCCGGTTGGTCCCGGTGTCCGCGACCACCGGGGTGGCACAGAAGGGACAGGTGGTCGCGTGGACATCGGGATCGAATTCCACCAGCGCGCCGCAGTTCGGGCAGCGCGAGACGCGGGTATCCTCCATCTCCTGCAAGGGCAGCAGGCCATTCAGGGCGGTGTCAAGGTCAAGCTCGCGCAAGACAGCCTTTGGTCGCCCGGCGCCTTCGATGGGGCGTTCATTGCCGCAATGGTCGCAGACCAGCGCCTGCCGCGCCGGATCAAAGCGGAAATCGGCCCCGCAGCGGTCACAGGGAAAGCGATGATCTTCGACGGGTGCGGCGGTCTGTGCCATGGTCATGCGGGACAAGCCCCAGCCCTTCTGGTTTGCCGAAAATGTCCCGCCCGCGCAGGCCGCAGGCAGGACCGGGAACAGGTCGCGTGCGTCAGGCGGTCGGCGGGGGCGGCGGCAGCACGGTGAACAACCGCGCCAGATCGGTGACATCCTCGGCGCGTTTCCAGCCATCCTGCCCCGCGGTCCAGACCCAGGTGTCGCGGGTCAGCGTGCCATCTGCGGATTTGCGACCCATGGCCGCAAGCGAATAGGGCCCCGTGGTCTGCCCCGCCTCGGCGATGTGCCAGACGTGTTCCACGGGCAGTGCCGGCGGCGTCGCCATACCCTGATCCGCGCCCTC
>JBGSJU010000001.1:0-2673 GCA_041741655.1 Rhodobacterales bacterium | reverse complement strand
ACCCGCGATGGGCAGGCCCGCCGCCTTGCAGGCCCGGATGATCGCGCCGAACAGCGTGGACCGCCGTTGCACAAGGATCAGGATGTCGCCCGCGCGCACCGGGCGGCGGGTCAGGGGCTGCGTGGGGTCGGGTTGGGCCGGAATCGTCTCGGTTGCGATCATCCGGGCGATATCCTGCGCAATTCGTTCCGCAAGTCGCGTGTCATGGTGATCAGGGCTGACCCAGTCCAGAGTCGCATCTTCGGGCGGGTCGTCCTTGTCGGCGGGCTCAACAAGTGGCCACAGGTCGACGCGGCCCGGCAGGTCGCTGTGAAAGGCGCGGTGCAGCGCGTCGTCGAACCCGGACGCGGCGCTGTCGCAGAACGTGCGGTCCACCAGATCAAGGATGGTGGCCGACGACCGGAACGAATGTTGCAACGTTGTGGTTTGCAGCGGGTTTGTAGGGGCAAGCCTGTCGGCAAATCGGTTGCGCATGCGGTCAAATTCGCGCGGATCGGCGCCCTGAAACGAATAGATCGACTGTTTCTTGTCGCCCACAACAAAGATCGTGCGCGCCCGGTTATCGCGCGCGCCGGTGCCCGATGTCATCTCCTCGGACAGCCGTTCGATGACCTGCCATTGCAGCGGATTGGTATCCTGCGCCTCGTCCACCAGAATATGGTCGATGCCGCCGTCCAACCGGTAGAGTACCCACGCCGCAACATCGGATCGCGCCAGCAGATCGCGCGCCTTGACGATCAGGTCGTCGAAGTCCAGCCAGCCGCGCAGCAGTTTTCGACCCTGATACGCCTGAAGAAAGGGTTCGGCAAAAGCGTGCAAATCAGCGGTTGCCTGCCATGCAGTGATCGCGGCCAGATGGGCGCGGGCGGCGTCGACGCGGGCCATGAAGGCATCGATGTCAACGGCGATCTCGGTCGCGGCCTTGACGGCGTTCTTTTGCCGCCCGTCCGGGAAACGTCCGGTGCGTAATTCACCGCCAGTGTAGAACGCCGTCATCAGGAAGTCGTATTCCGGCCAACCCGGCGCGACCCAGTCATGTTGCGCCCACGCCTCGGCATAGCTGCGTCCGAATTCGTTCACCGGTGCCAGCACGCGGGCCAGATTTCGCGCAAAGGCCGGTTCCGACCCATCGAAGGCCATCGCCAGCGCATCATCAGGCCGCGCATCGGCCGTCAGGCCGAAACGGGGGGCAAGCGTGGCCGGCGACTGCCCACCCGGAAACCCGGCGCGTTTCTCGACGATG
The DNA here is from genome assembly GCA_041741655.1 of Rhodobacterales bacterium. Classification (GTDB taxonomy): domain Bacteria; phylum Pseudomonadota; class Alphaproteobacteria; order Rhodobacterales; family Rhodobacteraceae; genus UBA9554. Next base: position 1,430 of record JBGSJU010000001.1, on the reverse strand, counting down.
CCCTTTGCCAGCGCGTCGAAATCCGCCCCCGACAGGCGTGCGGCGACCTGTTGCATCGCAGCGCGATGTGGGCCGTCGGCCATGTCGCGCAGGATATCGGCGCGGAGCAGGGCGGCGGCGCGGTCGTCCATCTCGCGGAATTGCGGCGACACCTGCGATTCCAGCGGAAACCGCCGCAACAACGCGGCGCAGAAGGAGTGGATGGTCTGGATCTTCAGCCCGCCGGGGGTTTCGATCGCGCGGGCAAACAGCGTGCGCGCAGCGTTGAGCGCCCCCGCGTCCAGCGCATGATCCAGCCCCAGATCAAAAAGCTGCTGCGTCAGGGTCGTATCGTCCAGCATCGCCCAAGCGCCCAGACGGCGAAACAAGCGGTTCTGCATCTCGCTCGCCGCCGCCTTGGTATAGGTCAGGCACAGCACGCGCTGCGGCGCGACCCCGTCCAGCAACAACCGCGCCACCCGGTCGGTCAGCACGCGGGTCTTGCCGGAACCGGCATTGGCCGCCACCCAAGTGGACCGGTCGGGTTGCGCGGCGCGGATCTGCGCGGCGGTGGCGTCGTTGCGGGTCATGTCAGCGCCTCGGGTGATGCTGGCGTGGTTTCGTCCCATTCGCCAAAGCGGGCGAGGTGGTCGTAATCGCCGGGATAGGCGCTGCGTTCCATCTGCTTGCGGGCGGTGAACCCCGCGCCGCCGTCCAGATAGTGCGCCAGCAGATCGCCCAGCCAATCCCAGGTTGCGGTGATGAAATCTGCGCCATCCTTCGTCAGCAGTGGCGCTCGCCGCACATCGGCGGTGGATCCGATGCCCAGATAGGCCGCCTGCGCGGGTTCTGCGGGGGCGATGCCCTCGAACGCGCCGCGACGGGCCATGGCGGCCGTCAGCTGCAATTGGCGGTCAAAGCGGGCCTGCTGCTTTTCGGTGGGCAGGCTGCCGGTCTTGTAGTCATACAGATGCAAACGGCCATCGGGCGCAGCGTCGATGCGGTCGGCCTTGCCGGTGAGGGTAAAGCCCAGATGGGCCAATTCGGTGCGACCCCTTACCTCGAAGGCCAGCGGCGTTGCGGACTGGCGGCGTTCGGCCTCTTGTGACACGAAATCGATGGCGATGCGGGTCAGGCGCGCCTGCCAAAGCATCCGCACCTCGGGCCACGGCACGGTCTGGGCCAGAATCGTTTCTGCATCGGCCAAAAGCTGCTCCGGGGTCAAGGCTGCCGTATCCTGTGTGGCGCGGCGGACAAAGGCTTCCAGCGCGGCATGCAGCGCCGTGCCCTTCAGCCGGGCGTCAGCGGATTGGGTCAGCGGGTCCAGCGGCTGTAACCGCAGGATCTCGCGGGCATAGATCGCATAGGGGTCGCGCACCAGCGTCTTGATCTGGGTGATCGACAGCTTTGTCAGTCGCGCGCGCGGCGGTGGGATCGGCGCGGGGCGCGGG